>DASZUZ010000456.1:0-2108 GCA_035547415.1 Bryobacteraceae bacterium
GAAATGCCCGGCTGAGCCGGCGTTCGCGCGGCGACATCGGTTGCGGACCCACCCGCGGAGTAGCGCCAGACCCCGGAATCAATACTTTGGAGTACCGGTCCGTACGCGGGTGAATCCCACGCCAATTCAAGTTCTGATCACGACCCTCGACCACGCGATCGATATCCTTGCGGACCATCGCACTCCGGACTCCCTCTGCGTCGCGGCGTTCGACACGCTGAAGCAGGCCCGCGCGCTGGTCGTCCGCGCGTTCGAGCGCGAAATCGGCCCGCGCGAACGTCAACCCCTGCTCTACGAGGATGAGCCGCTCCCGCTGCGCCGCGGATTTTGACCCCCGGGCCGGCAGTCCGCTCGCCGTCGGCGGCCGGATGTTCTCAGCCGTTCCGCTGCTTCGCCGGACCGCTTCGGCCGGTGCCAAGGAGCCGGGCCGCCTTGGCTTCGTCGCCCTCGAGGCGCAGGGCGCGCGCGTGGAGTTCCTGCTCGACGCGCGGCAACAGCGGCTCACCGGTCGTCCGAAGCTGCTCGAAGATGAAATCGAGCGCCACGTCCAGGGTCATTCCAGCGGTCGGCTGCGTTCCAGCAGCCGCCTCGGCGTCGGACGCGACGGTTGGCGGCGGCGCCCCATCCGCGACGTTGCCGCCCCGGATTTCGGCGGGAAGATCCTTGACCAGAATCGCATCACCCTGGGCGATCACTGCGCTGCGATAGACGACATTCTCGAGTTCGCGGACGTTGCCGGGCCAGCGATGCCGTGTGAGGACGGCCATTGCTTCCGGAGAAACCTTGCTGACCCGAACCTTCTTCTGCTTGTGGAGATTCTGGAGGCAGTAATCGACAATCTGCGGGATGTCCTCCGTGCGCTCGCGCAACGGCGGCATCCGAATCCGGACCACATTCAGCCGGTAGTACAGGTCCTCACGAAACGTCTTCGACTTCACCATCTCCTCGAGATCCTTGTTCGTGGCCGCGATGATCCGCACGTCGACCTTGATCGTCTCGCTGCCGCCCACGCGCTGGATTTCGCCGGCCTGAAGGACGCGAAGAATCTTCGTCTGGGTCTGAAGCGCCATGTCGCCGATCTCGTCGAGGAAGATCGTGCCGCCGTCGCACAATTCGAATTTTCCGATGCGCTGGGCGGTTGCGCCCGTAAACGAACCCTTTTCGTGCCCGAAGAGCTCGCTCTCGATCAGATTGTCGGGAATTGCGGCACAATTCACCGCGATGAACGGCTTCGTGGCCCGGTGACTGTGCTTCCAGATGGAGCGGGCCACGAGTTCCTTCCCGGTGCCGCTCTCACCTGTGATCATCACGGTGACATCGCTCGCCGTGACCTGTCCGATGGTCTTGAACACGTCCTGCATGACCGGCGAGCTGCCCACGATACCCTCGCGGTAGTCCTCGATGTTGATCGTCGGCTTGTAGTCGGTCACCGCCCGCAGATCCGCGTGGGCCTTGAGCGCGTTCTCCGTCAGCGCGAGCACCTTCGCCGGGTCGAACGGCTTCATCACGTAGTCAAACGCGCCGTACTTCATCGCCTCGATCGCGGTTTGCGCCGTTCCGAACGCGGTCATCAGGATCACCAGCTGCTTCGGATTGGCCGACCGGACATGCTGCAACGTCTCGATCCCGCTGATCCCGCTCATCCGGACATCGAGAAAGATCAAATCCGGCGGCGGCCCCTTCTTGACCAGCGCAACCCCCTGCTCCCCGTTTGGCGCCTCGATCACTTGGTACTTTCGCGCGGACAGGACGCGCGACAGCGAGTACCGAATTTCGGCGTCATCATCGATCACGAGGATCGTGGGAGGTTTGGCAGTGATTTCGGCCATGAGAGGGATCGGTGCGTGGTCAGATGTCCGCGTCCCGCAAATTTGCGATGAAACGGCGACGTGGGGCCGCAAAAAACATGCCGGAACTTGTTTTTGTCTCGATTCTTTTCACCCTTGGACGTGGTGCTTCAGCCATGCAGTCGATTCGATTTTCGCTCAGAAGCGGCCCGGCTGTCACTCCTCTAATCGGCACTTTCATTTCCCATTCTCCTTCCAGGACTTTCTGATGCTTAGCTGGTCGTTGAAGCTCTTCCGGGTGCGTGGCATCCAACTCGCCAT
>DASZUZ010000457.1:0-3615 GCA_035547415.1 Bryobacteraceae bacterium
GCTTTCGCGGCGTCACCGTCATTGCGCCGGGTAAAGAAGCCTCCGCGCTCGCATCGTTACCTTTGAATCTGCTGGGGAGCGCCTGTTCCCCGGAGACGGCGGAACTGCTGGATCTTTGGGGAATCCGGACCTTTGGCGATCTGGCGAAACTGCCTCCGCTCGGCGTGGCGGCGCGGCTGGGCGATGAAGGCGTTGAGTTGCAGCGACTCGCGAACGGAGAAGGATACAGGCAGCTTCGGCCCGTCGAAGACCCGCTCGAATTCGCGTCGGAAATGGAACTCGATCATCCCGTGGACATGCTTGAGCCACTGGCGTTCATCCTCGCGCGGCTGCTGAATGAGGTCTGCGCGCGGCTGAACGCGCGTTCGCTCGCCACCAATGAGCTTCGCCTGCGCCTCGCGCTCGAGAACGCGCCCGAACACACAGCCTGCCTGCGGTTGCCGGTTCCGATGCTCGACCAGAAGGCATTCCTCCGGATGCTGCAGCTCGAATTGAGCGGGCGTCCGCCTTCGGCGCCGGTTCTGAAGGCGCATCTGGCGGCGGAGCCGGTGAAGCCGCGACGCACGCAGCACGGCTTATTCATGCCGGTGTCGCCGGAGCCGGAGAAACTGGAACTGACGGTCGCGCGGGTGCGGCACCTGGTGGGGAAGGATCGCGTGGGCTCGCCGGAAATCTGCGATACGCACCGGCCGGACTCATTTGTGATGCGCGCCTTCGCGCCGGCCGAATCCGCGGAACGAATCGCCGCCTGCCCGGCGGACCAGGTTCGGTTATGCCTGCGCCGATTCCGGCCACCGCGCGCCGCGCAGGTTCTGGTAGTGAACCGTCAGCCGGTCCGTCTGACCGCGCCCGCGCTCAATGGACGCGTGGTCATGGCGAGAGGTCCCTGGCGCACGTCCGGAGAGTGGTGGCGTCCGGACGCCTGGAATTGCGATGAATGGGACGTGGCGCTCGAATCCGGAAGCGTGCTCCGGCTGTTCCAGGAAAACGATTCGGGACGCTGGTTCGTGGACGGTTCCTATGATTGAGGCGAGTTGCTACAATCATTGAAGATCTCACCACGAGCGGGAGTAACTCAATGGTAGAGTCACAGCCTTCCAAGCTGTTGGTTGCGAGTTCGATTCTCGTCTCCCGCTCCATCTCAAGAAACCCTGACCCGCAATCCTTCGATTTGGTATGGAAGCCTTCCGTGATGCCGTTATTCCGGGAAAAGCGCCACATACAGGCGATTTCCGCCTTCCAGGAATGAAGACCTTTCGATTCCGGTTCAAACCAGATCCCGACCCTGGAAATAATGCCCGTCCAACAGCCGCCCCGGCATAGCCGAAAGTTGTAATCCCAAAGCCAACTTGTTGAGCCTGACGCGATTACGTAGGATAGCGGCTTGATGAACTGTAAGCTCCTTGCGGGCATGTCGATTCTCTTTGCGGTTTCCGCCCTCGCCATTGATTTGCCAAAGGATATCGATGTCGGCGTATACGTCACCGACGGCACTCAATGGCTCGAGGTGCCAGTCGAAATCGTCAACTGGAAGACCGGTGGCGTCCTGAAGAACCTGGCGACAGATGGCCTGATTAAGGGCGACATGAACGGCAGGATTCATGGAGCGAGCAGTCCGATGGAGTTATCGAGGGCAGTCAGAATAGAAGCGCTCATCCATCCGATGGAAGGCGTTTCAGCCCAGGAGTATCAATTGATCCGCTTCCGGACGCACAAGGACGCGCGCGAATTTCGCTCCGTAACCGGCGGCATTTTCCATATGTCCGGCGGAGCCCAGCGGGACATCGTTCCGTTCAAACCCATCCACATCGGCCCGCGCCTCTGGAAGATCGACATCTCCGATCTGCCGCCCGGCGAATATGCTTTTCTCCCGCCGGTGAACACGGTCAGCCTCGCTGGCGCTGGAAAAGCTTACACCTTCGATATGGGCGGATGTGAGCATTGCGCCTTCGAAAAGTCGAATAACGAGGGCGCGCTGAAGCGCTTTATTCTGAACTCTCCGGACCGCGGCATGGATTTCTGAAAGCCGCTCACTGATGCGCGATTCTATCGAACGGCGCTAATACTGAAAAACAATCCGACTGAGTCCTCTCGCCGTCTTGAACTCGCGCCGAAAACAGACTAAACTAATAAGACTTAGTCCATGAATACCGTGAACATCCACGAGGCCAAGACCCATCTTTCACGACTCGTCGACCAGGCTGCCAAAGGTGAGCCGTTTGTGATTGCAAAGGCAGGCAAACCTCTCGTCAAAGTCATACCCCTCGACACACCGGCTGCGGGGCAGGTGCAACGGCTCGGCTTTCTGACGGGCCGTATCGAAGTGCCCGACGATTTCGATGAGATGGAACAAACCGCGATCGAGCAGTTGTTTTTCAGGCAAGACAGTTGAAACTCCTGCTGGATACCCATCTCCTGCTATGGGCGGCAGGAAAGCCGGATCGTTTGCCGGCTGAAGCGCGCACCCTGATCGGGGATCCCGAGAATGAACCGGTGTTCAGTTCCGCCAGCCTGTGGGAGATCGCCATCAAACGCGGCCTCGGGCGGAGCGATTTTCAGGTGGATGCACGGCTGCTGCGTCGCGGGTTACTCGATAACGGTTATCTGGAACTGGCCATTACCGGCGAACACGCCGTAGCGACAGATGGGTTGCCGCCGCTCCACAAAGACCCGTTCGACCGCCTTCTGGTGGCGCAGTCCATGGTGGAGGGTATTACTCTGCTCACCACTGATTCGCTCGTGGCCCAGTACCCCGCGCCGGTCCGGAAGGTTTGACAACCGCGGGTATACTCGCAAGCGTCTGATTACTTTAATTGCGACTCAGACTGTCCGCACTCCGCGTAAACGACACCCCCTTCGATTCCGGCCCGAACCAGATCACGACCGCGCCGATCAGCAGCACGGCGGCCGCAAGTCCGGCCATCGACGCCGCGTAACTGTAGTGCTCTCCCATCACTGCTTCCACATAACCGACGCTCGACGAGAGCACCGCGCCGATCTGATACGCGAACCCCGGGAAGAATCCGCGTAAAGGCGCGGGCGAGAGTTCATTCAGGTGCACCGGAACCACACCCCACGCACCCTGCACCATCATCTGCATCACAAAACCGCCCAGAATCGTCAATGACATGTTCGGCGCCAGCACCCAGAGCGGGATCACCGCCACGGCCAGCAATACCGCGCGAACCATCGTCCGCCGGCGTCCCCAGCGGTCCGACAGATGACCGAACGTCAGCCCGCCCAGAATCGCGCCCAGCATGGAGATCCCGCTGATCAGCGCGGTGGCGTCCACGCTGTAGCGCCTCTGCTTCTGCAGAAACGTCGGATAAAGATCCTGCGTGCCGTGCGAAATGAAGGTCATCATCGTCATCAGCGCCACAAGATAGAAGAACAACTTCCGGTTCCGGAAGATCTCCTGCCGGTAGGTCGACCAGTCCGTCCGCGATTCTCTCCATGCCTCCGGTTCCTGAACGCGAACGCAAGCCAGCAGCGTGATCAGCGCCGGAGCCGACCCGACGAAGAACATGGCCCGCCAGCCCCAGTGCGGAAATACAAGGTAATAGGCGATCGCGGCGAGAAGATTACCGAACGCATACCCCTCCTGCAGAAGCCCGG
>DASZUZ010000458.1:0-4643 GCA_035547415.1 Bryobacteraceae bacterium
TCAGGCGGAGTTGCGGCGTGACCATCCGGAGCGGTTCGATATGGCGGCGGCTAACCGGCACGCGGCGCATGGAGGCGGGACGAAGTATTTCGGCGTCGACAAACTGGACGCGGCGGGGATGAAGCGACTGCACGAGATCTCTCCGATCACGGCAGTGCATAAAGGCATGTCGCCCTTCCTGATCATCCATGGTACGGCGGACGAGCAGGTTGCTTTTGAGGAATCGCCCGCTATGTGCGAGGCGATGAAGAAGGCGGGAGACAGGTGCGACCTGATTCAGGTGGAGGGCGGCAAGCACGGCATGGGGAACTGGGATAAGTCGGCTGAGATGCAGCACTGGAAACCGGAAATGGTTGCCTGGCTGAAGAAAACGATGCACGTGAAGTAACGTGGGGCGGGGCTGAAGCCCTGGCCCCACTTCTTTAAGGGATTTTTGTCGATTGGCGGGCGACCAGTTGCCAGCCCTGCGGCGACTTGAGCCAGACCATGAGCATGTCGAGATGCGTGGTCGTTCCCGCGCCGTTGGTGTAATTCGCCTTGCACTTGACGATCGCCGTGTTTCCGTAGACGTGGGTTGTTACATCGTGCAGGTCGATCCCCTTCGCCACGTTTCCGGGGCGGGTCGCGTTCTGAATCGATTCTGATTTCGTTTCCGTCTTGCCGCTCGAATGCTCGTAGCTCAGATCCTGGTGGTAGACCTTGTCCAGCGCAGCGGCGTCGCCTTTGAGCATGGCCTGACGCCATGTTTCCATCACGGCGGCGACATCCTTCTCCGACTTCGAGTCGGGTCCGGCGGCGACGGAGGGCGTGGCCGCGCCTATCGCCAGCAGCGCGAGAGCGACGAGGTATTTCATCGCTAAGAGTGTATATCAGCTCAGTTTCAGCGGCATCGAACGGATCCGTTTGCCGGTCGCGTCGAAGATCGCGTTGGCGACGGAAGGCGCAACAGCGACGATCGGTGTCTCGCCTGCGCCAGCCGACGGGAGATCCTTCCGGTCCACCAGCACGACTTCGATCTCAGGCATGTCGCTGAATCTCGGCACGCGGTACTTCGAAAGGCGTGGGTTGAGAATCCGGCCGTTTTCGAATTCCATCGCTTCGAACAGCGCGCCGCCGATACCCATCATCGTGCCGCCCGCGATCTGATTTCTCAACTGGTCCGGGTTCACGACTGCGCCGCACTCGAAAGCCTGTACGATCCGATCGACCCGGACCCGGTCATTCACGACGGTAATTTCGACGCACGCCGAGACATAGCCGCCCTTGTCGAAACCGGCCATCATGCCGAAGCCCTGACCGGCGCGGTTCTTTGCGCGGCCCCAGCGGAACTTCTCGGTCGCGGCTTCGATCACGGCGCGCAGCCGCTGATCCGTCGCGTTCTTCATTCGAAACGCGGCCGGTTCCATCCCGATCGCGTGCGCGAGTTCGTCCATGTGCGATTCGCGCGCGAAGTGATTGGCGCTCGCGGCGAGTCCGCGATAGGAGCCCTGCCGCAGCGGCGAGTCCACGGGATGGAATTCCGCCACCTGATTCGGAATGTTGTACGGGCTGCGAATCGCCGCATTGCCGGAGTTGTAATTGTGGAACTCCCAGCCGGTGATCGTGCCATCCCGCCGCGCTCCGCTCTTGACGTCGATCACGCCGGCGGGCCGGAAATAAGCCCAGGTGAACTCTTCTTCGCGGGTCCACTGCAGTTTGACGGGTTTTCCCGCGGCTTTTGCCAGCCGGGCCGCTTCGGTGGCGCACTCGCCCGTATGCTTCCCGCCATAGCCGGAACCGGTGGCGGGAACCATGACGCGGACGTGATCTTCCGGAATGCCGAAAGCCTGCGCCAGTTCGGACCGCACGCCGAACGGGCGCTGGGTTCCCGTCCATACGGTCAGGCGATCGCCATCCCATTGGGCGACAGCGGCGCGCGGCTCCAGTGGCGTGTGCGCGATGTAGGCAACGTTGTAAGTCGCCTCATGCGTCACGTCGCCTTCGACCGTCCTCATCGCGGCCGGCCGGGATTTCAGATAAGCAAAAAGCTCGCGCGAGTTCGTCTGGGGCGTTGTCTTCCACTCGGTCCGGATCGCCGCGGCAGCCGGATCGAGCTTCGAGGAATGGTCGCAGGCCACGCCGACGAACTCGCCATCGCGCACCGCGATCACGCCTGGCATCGCTTTGGCGCCGTTCAGATCGGCGGAAGCGAGCGTCGCCTTAAACGCCGCCGGCCGCACCACCCGCCCGTACATCATGCCGGGCAGCTTCATGTCCGACGTGAATTTCTCCTGGCCGGTCACGATCGAGCGGGCGTTGACCTTCTTCATGTCATGCCCCGCGATCTTCCATTCGGTCGCGGGCGTGACGCGGGCATCCGGCGTAATGGTGCGAGCCAGTTTCTGGCCGCGGGTCAACTGGCCGAACGACAGGCTGTCACCGGAGGCGGGATTTTTTACCGCGCCGTTCGCGATCACGAGCGCGCCGCGATCCGTTTTCCATTGCCGCGCGGCGAGATCCAGCAGCATCTCGCGCGCGGTCGCGGCGACTTTACGAAGCTGCGGAGCCATGATCGGAGTGGTCATGCTGCCGACCGTTCCGAAGTCGAAAGGCGTCAGCATCGTGTCGCCCATCACGAGCTGAATCTGCGAAGGCTGTGTCCGCAGTTCTTCCGCGACCGCCTGCGTGAGCGACGTGCGGATATTCTGCCCCATTTCGACCTTGCCGGTATAAACCGTGATCGCGCCGGATTCGGAGATGTGCAGCCACGCGCCAATGTCCTGCGGCATCGACTGCCCGCCGCGTCTTGCGCCGCCCGATTCCTGCGCGCCAGCCTCAGTGCGGAGTGCGAGCAGTACGATCAGGCCGCCGCCCACCAGCTTGAAGAAGTCGCGGCGATCCGTCGCGAACCGATAGCCGGGGCCTTCGTGAAGTTCGTAGCGCTCCGTCTCGAATCCGGGAATCTCAGGCATGCCGGCCTCCCTTCGCCGCCATGCGAACCGCGGCGATAATCCGGGGGTACGTGCCGCAGCGGCAGATATTGCCCTGCAGCGCCGATCTGACCTCGGCTTCGGTCGGATGCGGGTTCTTTTTCAGCAGTCCGACGGAACTCATGATCATGCCGGCGGTGCAGTAGCCGCACTGCATGGCGTCGGCTTCGACGAATGCTTCCTGAACCGGGTGCAGGCGTCCGTTCTGCTCGAGCGCTTCGATGGTTGTGATCTGTTTGCCTTGCGCCGCCTGCAGCGGGGTGAGGCAGGAGCGGACCGGAGAGCCGTCGAGCAGGACGGTGCATGCGCCGCATTGTCCTTCCCCGCAACCGTATTTCGCGCCGGTGAGGTCGAGTTCGTTGCGCAGAACGTCGAGCAGAGGGCGGTCGGGGCTGCTCTCCACCCGGCTGCGCACGCCATTTACCACCAGATCCATGGTTTGATTCTATGCCCGGACAGGGCCGGCTGGGTTGCACTGCTTCTCGTGCTCGAAAACAAACAAGTCCGAGTGTTGCATTTGAACCTGAAGCGCGGCGAAATCGTACCTATACACGAAGCGAATGACTCTCGATGATCTCGACCGGCAACTGACGGCGTGGAAAGCCAGAGTCGAAACGGCGGCTCACGGCTTGGTCGATCTGCGCGCCATGCCGACCTGGGAAATGCTGACGGGGGGACACGATGGCAGGAAAGTGGAGCTGTCCGGTGTTACCGCGGAGCGGATCGGACCGTCCATAACCGCGCTCGAACAGGTCTGGCAGGACTTCGGAGCCCTTTCTTCCGCGCTCGATCGAGCGGTGGCGCTTCGCAGACAGATGCCGCGTTTTTCCGGTATTCCGCAGCGAATTCAGGAAATCGAAGCGTTATTGTCCGGTCTCGATCCGCTGCTCGGGCGGATGAACAAAGCGTTTATCGGAGCGCGGGACGGTCTGCTCGAAATCGATACTGCGTGGAAGACCCTGGACGCGAAGATGAGCGCCGTGATGGCGTTCCTGGACGCGCGGCGCGGAGAAGCGGCCGCGAGCGTTCCTGAACTGCGGCGCGTGATTGAAGTTCTGCGTCCGCGCGTGATGTCCGATCCGCTGGGAGTGGCGGCCGAGTTCGAGAAGCGCATCGACGCGGCGTTCGCCCGGATCCGCGCTGACATCGAGAAGCTGGAATATCTGCGAAAGAACTATCGTCCGGAACTGGCGAGGACGCGCGAACTGCTTGCGGTGCTGGGGTCGCTGCGGGAGCAGAACGACAGGGTTTTCGCGGAATATCGCGAGAAGATCGCAGGATGGCGGGCGCCCGAATTTCCTTTGCCGCCGCAGCGTATCGGCGATTTGAGCGCTCAGTTAACGCGTCTCGAGAAGTCGGGCGGGGACGGCGCCTGTCTGGAACTGGAAATGTGCGGGAACGAAATCCGGCATCTGATCGCGGAAGAAGAACGCACGCTGAATCAGAACCGGGCTCCGCTGGATTTTCGCCGCGAACTGCGCGGCCGGCTTTCGGCGTTAAAGGCCAAAGCGCACGCGCGGGGGAGCGCGGAAGATCCGATGCTGGTTCGGCTGGCGCAGCGCGCGAACGAGCTCTTGTATGGGCGGCCGACGCCGATCGAAGAAGCCTCGGGGCTTGTGTCGGAGTATGAGGCGAGGCTCAATGGGCGGGTATAAGGGTGGGAGCTTCAGGGGC
>DASZUZ010000459.1:0-2134 GCA_035547415.1 Bryobacteraceae bacterium
TTCCTCGCTCATCGCGGCGAGGCGCTCGAGCATCTGCTGCACCCGCTCGTCCGGAAACAATTGCCCGCTTTCGAGCGCGTCCTGGATGGCCTGCTTCAGCTGTTCGAGGCTGTTCTGGTTCCACTCCGAGAACTGCATGTAGGGATTGCTGAAGCCGCTTTCGAGGAAGAAATCGGCCAGCGCCTGCATCAGGTCCTGGGCGTCGATGCCCAGGTCTTCTCCGGTATATTTCGAAAATTTGACGAACTTCATGGCGCGAACCTCAGCCAGGTCTCATTACGCGTTCAGTTAAACTGACGTCGCTGCCGGGCGCGCGGGTTCTCCTCCGGCTCCGGCGCCTGCCGCTTGCGCTCCTCCGCCGTGAAGCCGCGCTCTTCCGAGCGGTTGATCCGCCGGTGCGCGTGGAGTCCTTCGAGAATAAACTCCCCGGCAGAGGCGCGTACCGCGTCCGGCTCGTTCGCCGTCAGGCCCAGTGCGCGCGTCTTTTCCATCAGCCCCTGAATGGAGTTCAGTTGTTTCACCATGTCGGCCGAGTCGACGTCCGCGCCGAGCTTCAGCGAACCGCCGATATCGAACCACTGCACGACCGGCTGCATGTTGACGCCCTCGAAATAGCGGTCGAATACCTTGCCGACGGCGGTCCGGATCAGCTCGCGGCCGACCGCGTCGCCGCCCTTCAGTTCGCCTTCGTATTCGAGTTCAATCTTGCCCGTAATGGCCGGCAGCGCCGCGTAAATATCGAGCACGCGAGGTACGGCGGTTTCTTCCTGATTCTGGAGTGCTCGACGTTCGGCATTCGATACGACGTTTTCGGTTACCGAGATGGGCAGGCGCTGCGAGACGCCGGAGCGCTTGTCGACGCGTTTGTCCTCGCGCGCCGCGAAGGCGAGTTGCTCGATGATCTCCGCGATATAACTCGGGAGCCTTACATCTGTCCCCGGACCGCGGTCGAGCCAGGCTTCGCCGCGCGTGATCTCGATTCCCTGGTCGATGGTCGCGGGGTAGTGGGTCCGGATCTCACTGCCGATGCGATCTTTCAATGGCGTGATGATCTTGCCGCGCGCCGTGTAGTCTTCAGGATTCGCCGTGAACACCAGCAGCAGATCGAGCGGCAGGCGCACTGGATATCCTTTGATCTGCACGTCGCCTTCCTGCATGATGTTGAAGAGGCCAACCTGAATTTTTCCCGCGAGATCAGGTAATTCGTTGATCGCGAAGATGCCGCGATTCGCGCGCGGTACGAGGCCATAGTGCACGGTCAGCTCGTCGGAGATATCCTGCCCGCGCCGCGCGGCCTTGATGGGATCGATATCGCCGATCATATCGGCGATCGTCACATCCGGCGTGGCCAGCTTTTCCACGTAACGATCGTTCGCGGAAAGCCACGCGATGGGAGTGTTGTCCCCCTGGTCCGCAATCAGGACCTTGCAACGTTTGCAGATCGGGTTGTAAGGGTTGTCGTGAATCTCACAGCCGGCGACATGCGGTGACCACGGATCGAGGAGCGTGGTCAGCATCCGGATCAGCCGGGTCTTGGCCTGTCCCCGTAACCCGAGGAGGATGAAGTTGTGCCGCGAAAGGATGGCGTTGACGAGCTGCGGAACAACGGAATCCTCATAACCGACGATGCCCGGGAACAACGTTTCCTGACGCTTCAGTTTGCAGATGAGGTTCTGACGAATTTCGTCCTTTACCGTACGGTGGGCGAGGCGGTTTTCGGGAAATGCGCTGGCGCGCAGTTCTCCCAGATTACGGGGCAACTCCGAAATGGATTGAGGCATGGATGCACATTCCGTAAAAACTGTCCTGATCTTAGCAGAGGGGGCGGGAAAGGCGTGAATGCAGCCGGAACTTTCAGTCCGGATTGAATTCGAAGGTTTCGCCTTCACAACGGAAAACGATTCGTCCGCCCGTGAGTACTCTCACCTCGCGGGTGAGTGGAATGAAGACAGCTCCGTCCGTCGATTGCCCGGGGTCGAGTCGCGTCTGGCCGAGGGCGATCGCGGATGCGGTGGCTGCGGCCTTCAATCGCGTCGGCATCCCGTAGGTCATCGCGTTCTGCCGCCGCTGCTCGTAACCGTTCGTCGATCGCATATGGGGAATTCCATAGAGCGAGCTCTCGTAAGAAGACACG
>DASZUZ010000460.1:0-12176 GCA_035547415.1 Bryobacteraceae bacterium
AAGCGGCCCGCTGGCTCTCTGCCGCTTTGCGGATGTCCTCAACGTCCGCGAGGTCGCGGGCGCGTCCTGAGGCCAGTTTCGACGCTATGAGGTCCTCGGCGGAAATGAAATTCGCCTTCAATCCGCTTGGGGCGTCGATCACCGTTTCAACGCGCCTTTCCCATGCCGCATCAAAATCGACGCCGGGAATGGAGGGCAGAATATCGAAGCCCTTCGGCTCGCGGCCAAAGCGGAAAAAGCTGTCGCGGTCGGTGAAATCCTCCGGGCGCATGCCTTCGACCGGTGCCCCAAATTTTTGGAGCGCGGCATAAGTGGCCCGCGCGTTTTCCGGGTCCGCTTTGATGAAAAGGTCCATATCCTTCGTAAAGCGCGGCTGCGAGTGATAGATCACCGCAAAGCCGCCGACGACGAGGTATTTAACGCCATGGGACTGGAAGGCGGACAAAAGGTCTTTGTAATCTTGGTTCATCCGGCTCGATCTCCCATCCCTTGAGCGCGTAGGCGGTTTCAATCATTTCGTCTACTGCGTCCAGCCGTTCATGCGCGGGCCTGCTCTGCCAATAACGATACTCGTCCGCCTTCATCTCATCGAAGTCGGTGTATTTGCGCATCGTGATTGGGGTTTCATCCATGCCATGTTTGTAGCACAGCGCGGGTCTTGCACAAAGCGAAAACCCTCATCGTTAATTGGGGTATATCGGACCCGGTTTTGCTACACGCCCGGACTCTCGATAATAGACACGTATGTTGGAGGTCGCAGTTTTGCGAAAGTCTTGCAAGACGGTGACAAAATTCGCCAAATCGAATTTACCGTCTCCTCAATAACTTACCGACATTCCTCCCGCCAGACGGACGCCGCGTGTTGTAGCGTGTGGCTGTCAGGAGGCAACCCGAATGAATCCGTTCGACGAAATCGCTGCCGTCGCCGAAATGGCCAAAGCAGCCCGTAAAGCCGACGCCGAAGATCCCGCCAGAAAACGCAACGGCGGACCGAAGACCCCCGAAGGCAAAGACCGCGCCAGGATGAACTCGTGGCGACATGGCCTCACCGGCCATATCATGATTCTCGTGCCCGAAGAGCGCGCCGCGTACGAGGCCCATTGCAAGGGCATCCACGACTCGCTCCGCCCCTCCGGAACCCTCGAATCCACCCTCGCCCAGGCCGTCGCCGACGGCCACTGGCGCCTCAAGCACGCCAACTCGCTCCAGAACAGCATCTTCGCCCTCGGCCACTGTGGCGAACCCGGCAACATCGAAGGCCCCAACCTCGAAGTCGCGGCCGCCCTCGGCCAGGCCCGCACCTGGGCCGACGACGCCCACCAGCTCCAGCTTCTCTCCCTCTACGAGAGCCGCATCCGCCGCGGCATCGAAAAGGATATGGCCGAAATCCGACGCCTCCAGGCCGAACGCAAAGCCGCCGAAAAGCAGGCGCTCGAAGAGGCCCAACTCCTTGCCTGTCTTGCCTATATGCGCAACCAGCCCTATGACCCCGCGCAGGACGTGCCGCCCGAAGAACCCGAGCCATCCCCCGAAAACGAGTTCGTTTGCTCAGCCGCCGCCATCAATTACCGGATCGACCGCGAACTGCGTCTCACGGAAGCCCGTTTCTTCGCCGCCCACAACTGGGACCGCAAAATCCTCTATCACCGGCCCGGAATTCGCGTCCCGCTCGCGGCCTGAAGCACCAAAGCTGTACAGTTCTTTGACAATCCAAAATCGAAAGGCCCTCGCTGTACCCGATCTGCGTGCATCGGCGTGTATCGGCGGCCCAAATAAAACGCCGGCGCGCACACTGCCGCATTCACGCGCGCCGTAGAAGCCAGCGCAGCGCATTCCTTTGCAGCTTCTCGTATTCCGGATTCCACAGGTTCGTCAGCATGTGCCCCGGCGCGAGATAACAGACCCGACCTTTGCCGTAATCGTAGGCCCACCCCGCGGCGGACGTGGCGCCCAGATCCCGGTAAGTGAGGCCATCCTCGTTGACGCTTTGCAGCAACAGATACTTCGGATCCTTCTGGTAAGTCATGAAATGCTGCTCGTCCGTGACCACGAAGTCACTGACCCCGCGGGTGATCGGATGGTCCTTGTTGACGACCCTCACCCGAAACCGCCGAATCGGCGGATGACCCTGCGTTACGGCGCCAAGCACGTCCCGGAAGTCGTCGTTATGCGGACTGATGTACGTGACGTTGTGATAGAACAGCGCTGACCCGCCGTTGGTGACAAAGCTCCTCACGGCCTTTCCCTGTTCGGGAGTGATCCAGAAGACCTCTTTTGCGGCGTGCTTCGGGACGGGCGGCTCGCTCACGATCTGTGGCGAGCCGGTGTGAACATAAGCGGCATTGCTGGTTTCGTCCGGGTAGCCGTCGGGCCAGATCATTCCGTCGCGGAAGACGATCAGCAGTTGGCGGCCTGCAAGATTTTCGGCCGTCAGACGCTTCGTTTCGTCGCAGAAATCGATCGTCAGACCGGCGTCCTTGCCGAGCGTCTTTCCCAGTCCGGTCCGGATGTAATCGCTGTTGTGATAGCGGTCGCCAATCAGCGCGAACGCCATCCCCTTCTCCTCCGCGCGGGCCAGCAGCGACGGAGCGGCGGCAAGAATGCTCTGAAGAGCCGTTCTTCTGGTGATAGCAGGCATAATAATGGGCCCCTCAGAAATAAAGCTTCGCCGCGATCTGCATGATCCGTGGCGAGTTCGCGGACGTGAGTCTGCCGAATGCCGTGCTTTGGAAGGAGGCGTTCGGATTGAAGAAATTCGGTCTGTTGAGCGCGTTGAACATTTCCCACCGAAGCTCGATGCGGCGTTGCTCCGTGATCGGGATTTGCTTGAAGAGTCCGGCGTCGAAGTTCTCGAGCCCGGGTCCGTGAAGGATATTGCGGCCACCCGTTCCAAAGGTCCCGAGCGCGGGAAGGGCGAAGGCGTTCGTATCGAAGAAGCGCGCTGTCTTGCTGGCGCGCGAGCGGTCATTGTAAACCGCGACCGGCCCCAGCACATCCGCGTGATCCAGCCCGACGCCGGCCAGACTCCGGTCGACGCCGGCGAACACGGTGAACGGCAGCCCGGACTGCAACGTGAGAATGCCATTCACCTGCCATCCGCCCAGAAGGGCTTTTGTCAGGCCGCTGCTGGATCGGAACACCGGGATGTCCCAGATAAAGGAGGTCACAAAGCGGCTGCGCACATCGAAATCGGCGGGACCCTTGTCTTTGCTCCAGTCGAACGGATCGGACGCCTGGTTTCCGAGCCCGCTGTTGCCGTCATTCGACGCGAGATCGATCGACTTGGAAAAGACGTACGAACCCAGCAGCGTGAAGCCATTCGCGAAGCGGCGGTTCCAGTTGATCTGAAGCGCGTGATACGTGGAGTTCGCAACGGAGAGGACGGACGTGATCGAGGAGAACGCCGGGTAAATCCGCCGCGAGTTGACGTTTCCCGTGGTGGACTGGCCGGGCACATAGATCGCCGGATCGACCTGCTGCAAGGTCAGAAGGCGCGTCCCTTTGCTGCCCAGATATCCGACCGTCACCACGATCTTGTTCCACGTCTCGCGCTGCACGTTGAAGTTCCATTGCTGGACGTAGCCGGTGGTGAAGCTCGGATCGATCGAGTTCTCCGTCATGGGCAGATAGAAGACCTGGGAAGCCCGGCCCGCTGCCGTTGTCGCGGGATGGTAGTTCTCCAGAAACTGCAGGACGTTCGGATTGTTGGCGTAAGGATCGGAAAATTGAACGTTAAACGTCGTCTGACCGTAGGAGAAGGGCTGGTTGATCGCGTTCGTGTTCAGCGCGACCAGCCGCAACGTGTCGGAGAAGATGCCATAACCGCCGCGGACGCTGGTCTTGCCGTCGCCGAACGGATCCCATGCGAACCCGAAGCGCGGCGAGAACCGATCGTAACGGTTGGGGACCACGCCCTTTTCGATGCCGCTGTCGCCGGGGAACACCGCGCCCAGGGGAGCCAGCGGAAAGATGGTCGATTGCTGACCGGGACGAAACGCGCCGTCATGATTGAACTTGTCGCGCGTCGTGATGTAAGGTTCCCAGCGGATTCCGAGGTTCAGTGTCAGCTTTTTCGAGATGCGCCAGTCATCCTGAAGATATAAGAATGGCGTCCATTTATATTGCCAGGACGTCAGAGGAGAATTCTGAAACACGCTGTTCGCGGCGCCAAGGAAGAAGTCCGCGTATCCGTAACCGTAGTTGCCGGTTCGCGTGCCGGTGAAACTCCATTGCGGGTCTTTCTGGAAGTACTCGTAGCCGTTGCGGCGTGTTTTCGCAATGTCTCCGCCGAATTGCAGAAAGTGCTTGTCCCGTGTCCAGCTCACCGTGTCGACGAACTGGTAATTCATCATGTAGCTGTAATAGTTCGTGGGGACTCGCAGGCCGAGGCCGTTGGAGATGTTCACGGACCAGTCGGTCGGCACATCGGGCGGCGACAGCGGAACGCAGGATTTGCATCCCAGCGCGCCGAAGTTCACCGGATCCGTCACCTGCGGCCCTCGAATGTATGTGTTCCGCGCGATCGTAAGATTCGCCGAGTTCAGCAGCGTGGGAGTGAAGATATGCGTTTCATTGAGGCTGCCGTTATGGGTAACCCAGTCGTTGTTTGAGTTGAACGCGGGTAATCCGGCATTCTGCACATTGAAGCTGTCGTCCCAGAAGTAACGGACGCTGAGCTTGTCGGCGTCCGAAAAGGAGTGGTCCAGTTTCGCGACCATCTGATTGTTGTTTGTGGGAACCGAAAGATTGAAAGCGTAGATATTTCCTGGCCTGTTCGGCAACGGAATGAACGCCTTTGTGAAGGCCTGCGCCACGGGATCCAGCATGCTTTGGGGCACAATGTTGCCGGGGTAGGGCGTGCCTCTCGGATTCGCCGCTGTCACGGTAGACGGATCGGCGACCGTGATCGGCGTTCCACGCACCAGGCTCTGCGAAAAATCGCCGGTGCGTTCGAGCGCTGTCGGGACGATCGTGGAGGAACTCGTGCTGCCGAGCACCTGACGCGTCGCCTCGGTGCTGGCAAAGAAAAACGTGCGGTCCTTGCCGTTGTAGTGAGGCAGCCGTACGGGGCCGCCCACCGCCCCGCCGAATTGATTTCGTTTCAGCGGATCCACCCGGCTGGCGAAGAAGTTCCGGGCATCGAAGTCATTGTTTCTGACGAATTCGTAAAGAGTCCCGTGTAACTGGTTGGTCCCGGATTTGGTGATCATATTGACCACGGCGCCGGCGTTCCGGCCATAAACGGCGCTGTAGCTGTTCTGGAGGATCGAGAACTCCTGCAGCGTATCGGGATTGGGGAAAGCCGCCGGCAGGTTGTTGTACATGTCCATGTTCAACCCGCCGTCGAGCGTGTACGCGGACTGGTTCGGGCGCGCTCCATTCACGCTGAAGACCAGGTTGGTGTTCAGCGCAATTCCGCTCGCGGCCGAGCCCGATCCCATCTGAATCGATCCCGGCAGGAGCGCCTGCAGGGTCAGGGCATTTCTGCCGTTCAGAGGAAGCTCGCTCATGCGGTTGGAGTCGACCACGTCCTTCACGGTCGAGGAGAACGTGTCGAGGTTGGTAAGTGCGGCTTCGACGGACACGACCTCCCTGACCTGGCCAACTTCCATGGCTAAGTCGACGCGCGCGCGCTGATCCACCTGAAGGAGAATGCCTGTCTTTTCGATCGTGCGGAATCCGGCTGCCGCCGCTGTCACACGGTAGGTTCCGGCTTTGATGTCAGGGAACAGATAAGAGCCCTGATTATCGGATTTCACGTTTTCGGAGATACCCGTCGCCTCGTTGGTCAGAGTGACGGTAGTGGACGGGACTGCGGCGCCGGAACTGTCCGTAACATTCCCGAAGATGACGCCGCTGCCCTGTGCGGAAAGGACGCCGGCGAAAACGATCAGCAGAATACAGAAACGAAGCATCTGCCCCCCTCTTCGCGGACACTTCATCACACGCTATTCGTCTGCGTCAAGCGCGAGTTGTGAGGAGCAGGATGCCGAAGCCCGGCCCCGCATGACGGGAATCAGCGCCGGTTTTGCTCGTGCTCGCGTTTCAGTTCAGCGGGGTCGTCGATCTTCACCGAGGGCTGCGGATCGAGGGGCTCGCGAACTCTTCCGGGATCGAACACCGTGGGATCTTCGGGCAGCGCGCGGTAGGGCCGGAAGTCGGGATTCGACGTAAAGCATTCGCTAAGATCCGGCGCGGCGGCGTCGAAGAGGTTCAGCGGCGGAAGGCCGAGGATTCGGTACGCCGTTTTCAGCAGGCCGACGAAGCTGGTGTTTGTGTGGGCGGTGAAGCCCTTCTTTGCCCACGGACTGGCGACCAGCAGAAGCGTGCGGTGTGAATCGACCGGATCGACTCCGCCGGCCGCGTCGTCTTCGGTCACGAAGATCGCCATGCTTTTCCATTCGGGCAGGTGCGAGAGAAACTCCACGTCGCGACCAAGCGCGAGATCGTTATCGGCCACGTACGCGGCGCGCGAAGGATAGCCGTCCTCGGGACGCGGGTCGGCCGTGTGGTCCTGCGGCAGGTGTATAAAGATCAGCCGTGGTAAGGGCCGGTGTGGCTTCACATAGCGCGTCTCGATGTCATGGATGAACTGCGAGGCGCGGAACTGGTCCGGGATGTTCATGTTGAAATTCGGATAGTCCCGGGCCGTGTTGCGGTATAGAGGGTCCGCGATGGGTATGTTCGTCAGGAAGCGCGCCCCGGTGGGCTTGAGCCCTTTGCCCTCGTCGACGCCGGCCAGTTCGAACCCTTCGCCGAAATTGCGAAACGGAATGCGATGGCGATCGAGGTGGTGCCAGAGGGTCCCCGCTTCGAGCGTGTCTTCGGGATGCACGGAGGAATTGCTTTCCGTGAACTGCAGGCGGCCCGGCGATTCGGGTGTGAGACGGAAGCTTTTCGCGCCGCCGTACGCGGCCATCATGGTGCTCTCGGTCCACTCGTTCGGATAGGAATCGACTAGCCAGTGATGGCCGTCGACGCTGACTTCCGAATCGGCGTAGAAGTTGTCGCTCATGGCAAACCGGTCCGCCAGGGCGTGATGGTTCGGCGTGACCTTGCGGCCGTAGCGAGCCAGTTTGGGCGCGCTGCCCAGATCGCCGAAGACTTCGGCGAAGGTGCGGTTTTCCTTCACGATGATCACGACGTGAGTGATCTCCCGCGGGATGGCGGGTGGCGGCGCGGAGGGGACAAATCCGTCGTTCTCCATCACGGTTCGCGTAAGCCCGGGAAGCTCGCTGGCCGGCGGCAACGGGTATCGCGAAAGCGAACCGCGCCGCCGCTCGAGCTGGAAACTGTTCGGCATCGGCGCGTCAACCGTTGCGTTTGGACCGATGCCGTGCCCTTTGGCGTTCGACACGTAAACGGTGTCGCCGAACAGTTCCACGCGCGTGGGGAACCAGCCCGCGGGTATATGACCGCGGACCGTGAGCGTGGATGCGTCGATGACGCAACCGCGTTGATACCCGCTTCGGCGACCAGCAATTGCTTCGTTTCCGGGTGATAGCTCATGCCGATCGGGATGAAGCCGCGAAAGCTTTCGAGGCCCGGAACGCGCAGGCGGATCTCGCCCGTGACCTGAAGAGACGTGGGATCGATGACGGATATTGAATCGTTCGTGCTGTTGGTGACGAAGATCCTGCCGTCCGCGGCGAGCACGCCCGACGGGCTGCTGCCGCCGAGGCTTTTGCGTCCCCAGGGCAGACCCGTGCGCACGAAGCGGACTGCCTTCGGGTTCTTCGGGTCCGCCACGTCAATGACCGCCAGGCTGTTCGATTCGGCGACGTTCGGGCTGCCGAGACCGGGCACGGCGATGCGTTGTCCGCTCGCGTTCGTCCGCATGACGCCGTCCATCGCTTCCCGTGACGGAAAGCCGAAGGGCGGGAATTCGAGGCCGGTCTCTCGCGCGTGCTTCGCATCCGCTCCGGGAAGAACCTTGTATTCGAACGTTCCGATATTGGTGACATAGACGCGGCTGCGGTCCGGGGAGAGCGCGATCGCGAAAGGCAGGCGCCCAACGCGAACGCTGCCGAGGGGAATGCGGTTGCGCGTGTCGAACAGAGCGACGCGGAAATTCGCCTGGTCGACAACGTAGAGGATGCCGCGCTCCCGGTCGAGCGCGAGATCGCCCGAGTAACTGTTCTTGTAGCCTCCCCGGTTCAGCTTGTAGACGAAAAGCGATCGCCCGGATGCGGGATCGAGCACGCGTACCTGGCCGGACTCTCCTTCTGACGCGTAGAGCGTCTGCTCGTCGCCGAATGCGAGTCCCATGAAGGTCGACTTCCACTCGTCTTCGTCGTCGTCGGCTTTCGAGGGAAGGGCGAGACGCCGGATCTTCCAGTCGTGTCCGCTTCGTTCCAGAAACGAAAGCGAAAAGCGGTTGGGACCGCCATCGGCGGTGACAATCCGGTTTCCCGACGGGCTGACGGCGAGACCGAAGGGCCCTGGACCGGTGGTGAACTCGCGGCCGTAGGGCGAAAGCGCGCGTCCTCCGGGGAGGACAGTTCCCTGGCCATCCTCGGTACGGCGAGCAGGCCGGGTTCCGGCGGGAGTGTGAAAGTCAGCCGCCTGCAACGCGAGCAGCGCCGGCAGTATAACCCAGAATTTCTGCATTCCGTACCAATTATGTGTGAGCGGGCATGCGCGCCGCTGAACGCGCTTTGATTTTCATTACCCTGTAATTCAAATCTGCTGGAATAACGGATTCAACGCAATGCCGTCGGGGGGCGGCATCAACTCACCATATATATGCGAATTTATTTGCTGATAGCGATTATTGTTTCGATTTCTTCAGGACTCGCGCCGCGGGCGAACGCGCAGGGAACGGGCGCCAGCCTGAGCGGGCTGGTCACGGACAGTTCCGGCGCGCCCGTTCCCGCGGCCGGCGTCACCGCGCAGAATCTTGCCACAAACGTGACGCTTTCCACGCAGACCGATGGCGCCGGACTCTACCGGTTCGCCAGTCTGGCCGTGGGTGATTACCAGGTGAGCGTGGAGCGCGCGGGGTTCGCGAAGAACACGCAGCGTGTTCATGTCGATACCGCTTCGCGAGGCCGGCTCGACCTTTCGCTTTCGGTCGCCGGGTCTGTTCAATCCGTGAACGTCGTGGCCGCCAGCGCGGATCTGTCTCCGGACGATTCTTCCGTGGGCACCACGATCGGGAGCAGAGAAGTCGCCTTCACGCCGCTCTATCTTCGCCAGTGGGACGATCTGATTCGTCTTGTGCCCGGCGTGCAGGCGAACCGCTACACCGATCAGAGCGGCGCGACCAGCGCGGGCCGCACGGGCGGATTCAACGTTCACGGCGTCCACTCTCTTCAGAACAATTTCGTTCTCGACGGCATCGATAACAACTCCATCTCGGAAAACGTGCAGGAACTGACTACGGAAGTGGCCCGTCCGTCGGTGGACACGATCCAGGAATTCCGCGTGATCACGAATCCTTATGCGGCGGAATTCGGGCGCGCGCCCGGCGCCACCGTCGCGGTGACCACGAAGGGCGGCTCCAACGAATTTCACGGACTGGCTTTCGAGTATCTCCGGAACCGGGTCTTTGACGCGAACGATTTCTTCTCCAACAAGAGCGGTCTGGCGAAACCGCAGAACGAACAGAACCAGTTTGGCGGCAACTTCGGTGGCCCCATCGTGAAAGACAAGCTCTTCGCGTTTTTCGACTACGAAGGGACGCGCATCCGGCGCGGCGTTTCGCGGATCGCCACGGTTCCCCTCGCGAATGAACGGATCGGGGATTTCAGTCCCGCAACCGGCGCGGCGCTCGGCATCAAATACCCGGTCATCTACGATCCGACCACTGGCCAGCCGTTTGCGAACAATCAGATTCCGGCTAACCGCATCGACCCGTACATGACGAAGATTATGAATCTGTTCCCGTTGCCGAACCTGCCCGGCGAACTGAACAACTTCGCGCGGAATGGCGGACTCTCCGACGACAACGACAACTTCGACTGGCGCGCGGACTGGAACCCCACAGAACGCGATCAGGTCTTCGCGCGTTACTCCTACTCGAATCGCTCCCGATTCATCCCAGGCAACTTCGGCGGGATCGCCGACGGTACTTCGACGTCCGCGTGGGGACGGCAGAAACTGCAGGCGTACAGCGGCGTCATCGGCTGGACCCGGTCCCTCACGCCGACTCTGACCAACGAGTTTCGCGCCGGCTACCTTCGCAACTATTCATTCGCCGAACAGGATCCGTTCGGTAAGAACCTGACGGACGAATACGTTCCCGGCGTGCCGGAGAACCCGGCGGTGAACGGAGGCATCTCGCAGACGCAGTTTGCAAATTACACGTCGATCGGATCGCCGGATTTTCTTCCGAAATCTCAGGTCACGCAGCAGCTTCAGTGGATCGATTCGGTGTCGCTGACGCGGGGCGCCCATTCGCTGAAATTCGGCGCCGACGTTCGGGGTCCGATGCGCAACATCTTCCAGGATGAGCCCGGAACGCGCGGCTCGCTCGGTTTCGACCGCATCTTCACCTGCCAGCGGGGCGCGAACGGTCAGTGCGTCGGGAACACGGGCCTTTCGTATGCCGATGGCCTTCTTGGCTATGTGAAGAGCGCGCAGCTTTCGAACGTCCTCTTCGTCGATCAGCGGATCCGGATGTTCTCCGGATACGCGCAGGATGACTGGAAAGTGACGCAGCATCTGACGTTGAATCTTGGCCTGCGCTACGATTTCGCGCCCGCCGCGATGGAAGGCCGGAACCGGATCGCCAACTTCAATCCGGCGGGCTCAGGCAGCCTGACTTACGCGTCGGACGGTTCCTTATCGAACCGGTCTCTCGTCAACACGAATACGAACAACTGGGGACCCCGCGTCGGCTTCGCGTACAGCCCGACCGCGAAGACCGTTATCCGCGGCGGCTACGGCATCTTCTACACGCTCTTCGAACGGTACGGGAGCGAGAATCAGCTGGCGCTGAACCCGCCATATCTGATCAACAACACTCCGGCGGTGGCATCCACCGCGACTGCGCCGGTGTTCCTGCTGCGGAACGGATTTCCGGCGAACTTCCTTGACCCCGCGGCTCTGAACTACAAGCTGGTCCATTTGCGGGCGGTGAATTCGAACCTGCCGACGCCATCGGTTCAGCAGTGGAGCTTCGGCGTACAGCGGGAGATTTCAGCGGGGCTGACGGCCGAAGTGAACTATGTGGGGACGAAGTCGACGCATCTCGACGTGCTGTCGGATCTGAATCAGCCGGTCAACGGGGTTCAGCCGTATCCGAACTTCGGATATATCGAGTACACGAATGCGATCGGAAACGGGACGTACCAGGGGCTCGAAACGTCTGTGCATCAGCGGTTCCGGAACGGGCTTGAACTGCGCGTTGCGTGGACATGGTCGAAGAGCATCGACAACGCGCCGGACGAGCTCTCGTCCAACTCCGGAAGCGCGCAGAACGGACTGAACTACGCCGCCTGGCGCGGGCCGAGCGATTTCGATATTCCGCAGCATGTGGTCGCCAGCTATGTCTACGAGCTTCCGGTGGGGCGTGGCCACAAGCTGTTTTCGAACGGTTGGGGTTCGTGGGTACTCGGGAACTGGACCCTGTCGGGTGTGTACACGTTTTCGAGCGGACGGCCGTTCACGGTCAATTCGGGCGGCAGTCTGGGCAGCGCGATCGATCCGTACGGAGCTGCCACCGCGGTTCCGAACGTGATCGGGACGCCTCACATCGTGGGCACGGTGGGTTGCTGGTATTACGCTTCGCAGAACCCGTCGTGCGCTTCGGCGGGCGGGCTCACGGACGCCTTCCAGTTGCAGGCGCCCGGGCAGTTCGGCAATGCCGGCCGCAATATTCTGCGTGGACCGCGAACGGACGTATTCGACTTGTCCATCCTGAAGGATTTCAGGATCTCTGAGAAGCAGAGCGTGCAGTTCCGCTGGGAGATTTTCAACCTGACGAACACGAAAATTCTCAGCCTGCCGAATAACAATTTCAGCAGTGCGGCGGCGGGGAGCATCACAGGTCTCGCGGGCGACCCGCGGGTGATGCAGTTCGCGCTGCGATACGCGTTCTGAGGAGTTTCGAAGTTGAACCGTGTTCCGGCGGGCCGTGTTCCCGGTCAGCGCGGAGCCAGATTCCGAGTCACGGGAATCTGAAAAACGCCGCTTTCGAAAGCCAATTCCAATACGCCCGCCCTGCCACGCGC
>DASZUZ010000461.1:0-3186 GCA_035547415.1 Bryobacteraceae bacterium
GGTCACCATGTTCCGGTACGACCCGGATGGAAAAACGGCAACACGCGTGACAGTCAAATTGGGCCGCGCGTCTGTCAGCACAATCGAAGTTTTAGACGGGCTCAAAGTCGGCGATCGCGTCATCTTGTCCGATATGAGCGCGATGGACTCGCACGACCGAATCAAGTTGAATTGAAGGAGATCTGAAGAATGGAATCAATGAACGGCCGCGACTCGCTGATCCGCCTTGACGGCGTCACGAAAGTCTTCATCACCGATGAGGTGGAGACGCATGCGTTATCCGGCATCCATCTGGATATCCGCCGGGGCGAATACGTCTCGATTGCGGGTCCGTCGGGATGCGGCAAATCGACGCTGCTCGCCATCCTCGGCCTGCTGGATACGCCAAGCGACGGGCAGTACACGCTGAACAGCCACGCGGTCGCCAACCTGAAAATGCAGGAGCGCGCGCGGATTCGGAACCGTGAGATCGGCTTCATTTTCCAGGCGTTCAACCTGATCGGCGATCTGAACGTTTATGAGAACGTCGAATTACCGCTGACCTATCGCGGGATGCCGTCGTCCGAACGAAAAAAAGCAGTTATGGAAGCGCTGGAGAAAGTCGGCATGTCGCATCGCGTGAAGCACTATCCGTCGCAGCTTTCCGGCGGTCAGCAGCAGCGCGTCGCCGTGGCGCGCGCGCTGGCTGGCAGTCCTTCCGTTCTCCTCGCGGACGAGCCAACCGGCAATCTCGATTCCGTGAACGGCGAGGCGGTGATGGGGCTGCTCAAGGAATTGCATAGAAACGGCGCGACCATCTGCATGGTGACGCACGATCCGCGGTACGCCAGCTTCGCCGATCGCACGATTCATATGTTCGACGGCCGCATTGTCGAAGAAATCGCCGGAACCGCGACCCATTAATACGTCTCGCTGCCGCATCATCTTTCAGTCGCGGCTCGGCGCCATGCTGAGCCGCCGCATTCGACTCAACTCCGATGGAAACCATTCTGAACGATCTTCGCTACGGATATCGAACCCTGCTGCGGAACCCGGGCTTCACGGCGGTAGCGGTCCTGTCGCTCGCTCTCGGCATTGGGGCCAATACGGCGATTTTCAGCTTTATTAATACAGTTCTGCTCCAGGATCTACCGGTCGCCAGTCCGCATCAACTGACCCTGTTCGGCGACCCCAGGAGCAGAGGCATCATGGGTGGCCCTCCCGATTCCGAGATGGATCTGTTCTCGTGGCAGGAATACCAGAACTTCCGCAAGGACAACCAGGCTTTCGGAGACTTGCTGGCGGTCGACAGCATGACAGCGCGCGTCTATCTCACGATCACCGGTGAAAAGAGCGCTGGAACCCCGGAATCCGCGCAGGCCAACCTCGTCAGTGGAAACTTCTTTGATGTCCTTGGCGTAAAGGCCGCCGCTGGCCGCTTCTTTGACGCCAACGCGGATAAGGCCGTCGGAGCAAGTCCCTGGATCGTCCTCAATGACGACTTCTGGGAACGCCGCTTCCACCGTTCGTCGACGATAATCGGCGAGCCGATTCACCTGGCGGGTCGTTCGTGGACAGTGCTTGGCGTCGCGCCTCGCGGGTTCTTCGGCATCCGGCTCGGCGAATCGCCCGATCTGTGGATACCCATTTCCATGAAGCAGGAATTGCCAGGGGCTATGGACCTGCTGAATCAGCCGATGCGATTTCTGAATATCATGGGGCGACTCAAACCAGGCCTGACGCCGGCGCAGGCACAGGCGAATGTGAACGTTCTCCTGCAACAGATGCTGCCGGCCGAATTGGGGGCGTCTCCGTCGGCGAGCGATCTCGAGCACATCCGGCACGCCAGCGTGAAGATGACTTCCGGAGCCCAGGGAATTTCCGACCTGCGCTCCCGATATGACGTTCCCCTTCGTATGCTGATGGTCGTGGTCGGCCTGGTTTTGCTGATCGCCTGCGCCAATGTCGCCAACCTGCTGCTCGCCCTCGCGGCCAAACGCCAGAAGGAATTTGCGTTGCGTTACGCGATCGGGGCCGGACGATCCCGCATCGTTCGCCAGTTGCTCACCGAAAGCGTCCTTCTCGCCGCATCCGGCGGCTTTCTGGGCATCCTGTTCGCCAATGCCGCGGGAAAACTTCTTGTCCACCTGATCTCGACCGGCAGCCGCGCACTTCCCCTCGATTTCAATCTCGACCAGCGGGTGTTGGCGTTTACGGTGCTCATTTCCATCGCCGCCGGCGTTGTGTTCGGACTTGTGCCTGCGTTCCGGGCCAGCCGCGTGGACCTGAATTCCTCGCTGAAGGAAGCAAAGGCAAGCATGGCCTCCCCTCGCAAGGTGACACTCGGCCGCGCGCTCGTGGCTGGTCAGGTCGCGCTCTCTCTTGGACTGCTGGTCACAGCAGGGCTCCTTCTGCACAGTTTTGCGAACCTGATTGCGGTTTCTACCGGTTTCGAGCGGGACCACGTGCTGATCTTCAAAATCGACACGGCTTCGTCCGGGTACAAAACCGACCAGCGGCTGACGAACCTTTATCAACAGATCGAGGACAGGGTGTCGCGCCTTCCCGGCGTAACGGCCGAGGGCGTGAGTATGTTCAGCTTCGCCGAAGGCCAGCGAACAACGAGTTTCAAAGCGCCCGGAGTGAACCTGCCTGAAGAAGTTCGTCTCACCAGTGAGAATTTTGTCAGTCCGGGATATTTCGAGACTCTGCGCGTCCCGATGGTCCTCGGCCGCCCACTGAGGGCCTCGGATTCCCCCGGCGGGCCACTCGTAGCGGTCATCAGCGAATCGTTCGCGAATACGATTTTCGGAAGCGCGGCGAACGCCGTTGGCCGGAACTTCACCCCTGACGATGACGATCCGAAGGCAAAACCCTTTCAGATCGTCGGCGTGGCACGGGACGTGAAAGTGCGCAGCGTGCACGACAAAAACATCAAAATGGCCTGGATCTCGGTCTATCAATCGCCGGCGTACCTGAACAACCTTGCAGTCCGCGTGAAAGGCGACCCTTCTCAGGTCGCATCCGCCGTTCGGCGGACGATCCAGGCGACGGAGCGCAATCTTCCCATTCGCTGGACCACCACACTCGCCGACGAAGTAAGCGACTCGCTCGTGCGTGAACGCGCCATCGCGCAGCTCTCTTCTTTTTTCGCGGCGCTCGCGCTCGCGCGTTCAGCCGTCGGTTTGTATGGCACGATCTCATTTG
>DASZUZ010000462.1:0-4239 GCA_035547415.1 Bryobacteraceae bacterium
CCTCACCGGAATATTGGCCGGCCTGATGGGACAGTTCACGCACGATCCGGATCGGGCCATCGCGGGCGCGGTTTATCTGCACGGTCTGGCGGGAGAAATCGCGGCCCGGCATCTCATGGAGCAGCCTGTCATTGCGACTGATCTGCTGCGTTTCCTGCCGGAGGGGATTCGTGCCATCACGAACGTTCCGGACACGGTCTGAGGACGAAACCGTTGCGCTCGGCCGCGAACTCGCAAAGGATCTTCAGGGTGTCGTTCTGCTCATCGGCAATCTGGGGGCGGGGAAGACCACTCTGACGAAGGGAATCGTGGAAGGGCTTGGCGTTGCCCCGGCGGAATTGGTGTCAAGTCCCACCTTCACTCTGGTCCATCAGTACGGAGAAGATAACCCGGTCTTCCACGTGGATCTCTATCGGCTCGATGAAGCCCGCGAGGTGGAGAGCCTGGGGCTCGATGATCTGTTCGCGAGCGGCGCGCTCGTCCTGCTTGAGTGGGCCGAGCGCTTTCCGGAGCTCCTGCCGGCGGAGCGCACGGAGATCCGGATCACTGCGATGGGAGACGAGGAACGCCAGATTGTGGTTGATTGTTAACCGGCGGGCATTCCGCGCAGCCGTGCGCGCGTAAATCGGAGACCGGCAGGGCGACGATCTCTCCTTCGACGCCTCCGATCACCGCAGCCGTGTGTTCATACGCGATCGGATCGCCAGTCACGAAGTGAGTGATGCGTCCCACGCCGATGTTCGTGTCCTCGCCGAGAGTGTCCCGCACTGACTCGGCCGCTACGCTCGCGCTCTCCACAAGCCGGATCTCCGGGCCCAGAACACGCGCCAGCATTGGCGCCAGCACCGGATAGTGCGTGCACCCCAGTATTAACGTATCGATCTCCGGACGGCCATCGAGATAATGGCGCGCCAGCAATTCCGCTTCGGCCGAATCCGCAAGATCCTCTTCCACGAGGTGCACGAATAACGGGCAGGCTTGTGCCCATACCTTCATTCCGCGTGCTTCCAGACGGCGCTGATACGCGCCGCTGCCAATGGTTCCTCTGGTCCCGATAACCCCGACGGAACCGGAGCGTGTTGCGCGGATTGCCGCCTCCACTCCCGGTTCGATTACGCCCCATATGGGAACAGCAAATTCACGCTGCAGGTCCTGCAGGGCCACGGCCGTCGCAGTGTTACACGCGATCACGATCGCATCGGCTCCCTTTGCCTCGAGGAAGCCAGTGATCTCGCGGGCGAACTCGCGGACCATAGACGCCGGTTTCCGGCCATAAGGGACGCGAGCCGTGTCGCCCAGATAGAGGAAACCCCGGTGCGGCATGGCTTGCCGCAAGGCTTTCAGAACCGTGAGTCCGCCGACGCCGGAATCGAAGACCCCGATGGCCTTCATGCGGGCTCTCCCGGGGCGTGGCCCAGCGCCTCGTGGCCGGAAGCCGACTCCCCGGTAATCAGACGCGCTCCGCGATTATGCGTGAAATAGTCATATGCCCACTGGAACATGATCAGCACACGGTTCTCAAATTCCACGATATACAACAAGTGAACGAACAGCCAGATGAGCCACGCAAGATACCCGGAGAACTTGAAGGGACCGATGTCCGCGACCGCATGATTGCGGCCTATGGTCGCGAGACTTCCTTTGTCCCAATAATGGAACGGTTCTGTCTTTCCGTTGCGAAGGCGCTTCTGAATCAGGCTAGCCGCATATCGCCCCTGCTGCATCGCGGTCGGGGCCACGCCGGGGACCATCTTGCCATCCTGTTCGAAATGCGCCAGGTCTCCGATGATTAGAATTTCGGGGTGGCTGGGAATCGAAAGATCGGGAGAAACCATCACTCTGCCCGCCTTGTCGAGCGCCACACCGGTTCGGCGGGCGAGCAACTCGCCCAGAGGAGATGCTTGCACTCCTGCGGCCCACAATACGGTTTTGGCGACAATTCGGTCTTCCTTATCGCCCTGTTTGACAATGACGCCGTCCTCGTCAATATGCGTCACCATGGAGCCGGCGCGGGTCTGTACCCCCAGGTCGATCAGCGATTGTTCCGCGGCCCTGGATAATTTCGGTGGATAAGGCGGGAGGACTCGGTCGGCGCCTTCCACGATAAAAATACGCGCGTCGGCCGGGTCGATGCTCCGGAAATCCTTCCGGAGCGTGTCGCGCGAGATCTCGCCCAGTGCTCCCGCGAGTTCCACACCGGTGGGTCCGGCGCCTACGACCACGAAAGTCAGTTCCGCGCGTCGCTCCTCGGGGTCCGTGGCGCGCTCCGCGCGCTCGAACGCGAGTAGAATCCGTGTTCGAATTTCCGTCGCATCCTCAATGGTCTTGAGCCCCGGAGCGAGTTTGGCCCACTCCGGGTGTCCGAAATAATGGTGCGTCGAGCCGGTCGCGACGACCAGCGTGTCATAGGGAACTGCGGTGCCGTCTTTGAGTGCGACCTCGCGAGTATCCGAATGGATATCCACCACCTCCCCCAGAAGCACGCGCGTATTCTGCTGCCGGTTGAGCACATAGCGCAGCGGTGAAGCGATCTCGCCGGGGGAAAGTGCCCCAGTCGCCACCTGATACAAAAGCGGCTGAAAGAGGTGAAAGTTGCGCCGGTCGATCAGAGTTACATCCACATCGGCGTGACCAAGAGACCGGGCCGCGTAAAGCCCTCCAAATCCTCCACCCACAATAACGATGCGATGCCGCATATCTTCAGGCTAATTGGATGCAGCGGCGATGGCTTCGGCTCCGGTCCGGATTGTCACACTCGTCCGGTATCGTCACCAATGGAGCCGGAATTACTGCTTCGTTTGTGTTGGTTGCGGCGTTTTCCCGAAAAACTCGTCCTGGAGGCGAGGGCTCACCTGATCCGCCTTGATTGCCCGGATGGCATTCGCCAGGTCGTCGGCAGTGGATTTCATGTCGAACTCGCCGAGTTCCTTCGTGGCAACCGCGCCGTCGCCCGCATAGTGGTCCGGGAACTTCGCGTACCACCAGATTCCGGTGTATACCGACGGCGGCAGGTCCAGACGATTGCGGTCCGATCCGTTTTCGCTTGATGCGCGGTCGAGATGAACAAGGTCCGGGCGCGAAACCAGCGTATGAGCCGTTTCCGATTCGCCGGCGTGACTGTCCGTCTTCGAGTGCATCTGCGGCCGGCCCGGCGGATACGCGCCGTGGCGGTAGAGATAAACCACATAGTCATGCTTCGTGGCAAGCTGGGTCTGGGCGAAATACGGGAGCAGGCTGTTGTTGCCGCCGTGACCGTTCACGATCATGATCTTCCTGCAGCCGTTCCGCGCCATCTCGTCCGTGGTCTCCTGCAGCAATTCCAATTGCATTTTCGCGCTGTAAGCCATGGTTCCGGGTTCGTGTCGGGCCTCAAAGATCTGGCCGAAGTAGTACGCCGGGAAAACGATTGAATACTCCTGCTCAACAGCGTGTTCGGCGATCCAGCGGACGTTGATCAGATCCGTGCCCAGTGGAAGCTGGGGGCCGTGCTTTTCGATGATCCCGAACGGCAATAAGCAGGTGTTCTGCGACTTCTGTAGAGCCTTTACGAAGTCTCCCGCCGTGAGTTCTTCCCATTTCGAGGGGAGATTCTGACCCTGCAGTGCGACGGCGGCAATGGCGACAACAAGCGGAATACGCAAACGGTGCATGAGCGGATTCTAATGCATCGGTGGCGTCACAGCGGCTGGGCGAATCCCTCCTGGCTCGTCACTCTCGTCCCCTGGCGGGTCAGAGCGAAATAGCCATCGGCGCATTTTCCGGCGATGTGGTTCGGCTTCCGGCTGGTGAACTCGACGTTCTTCCACTTTCCCTGCATGACTTTCTGATACGCATCGAAATAACGGGAAGCCGAATCCTCGTCCTGCCATTCCGATACGTAAACGAGCATCATGCGATGATCCGGCTTTGCCTCATCGATCCGGTACGTTGCGCCTTTGAGGCGTGGACTCAGTTCGCCCGCCGCCTGTTCATTCACATATTGGCGCAGCAGAATCGTTTCGTCGAGTTCCCCCAGCGTGCCATTCACGAATGGTTTCGCGCGCCGGATCGGCTTCGGCAACTCAGGTTCCGTCGGCTTGACTTTATTGAAGTAGCGATCGGGATGAATCACCTGGGATGTCGAGACCGGCGGCTCACGGAACACCTCCGCGAAAGCATTTTTGCCTTCTTTCAGAAAGAGTGCCTGCTGGAACTTCTCGCCATCGTCATACGGGAACATGAGCGTCCGCCGGATGTACA
>DASZUZ010000463.1:0-2579 GCA_035547415.1 Bryobacteraceae bacterium
CTCGGCCAACGGCGCTTCCACTCCGTAAACAGGAACTGGCCGATCAGAAACTGCGCAACCAGGATCGCGACCGCTATGAAGTAGTCACCGGAATGAAGTCGTTCGACGTGCGTCACGCTCTTTCCATGGTAGCCAGCCACATCTGCGTCATGACAGCGAGGGACGCGCAGACGGCGGTTTCCGCACGCAGGATGGACGGGCCGAGTGAAGCGGCCAACCAACCGGAGCGAGCCAGTTCGGCGCGTTCCGTATCCGCCCAGCCGCCCTCCGGGCCGATAGCGAGAGTCACGGAATCGGAACGCTGTGGAATAAACAATGAAATCAGAGGCTTCGCGCCCGGCTGCTCGTCGAGCCAGACGCGGTGCGTCGATGGCGAATCCAGCGCGGCTTCGAATCGCACCGGGTCGTCGATTTCCGGCGCCCGCAGACGGCGCGACTGCTCGCTTGCTTCCTTCGCGATCCGCCGCCACCGCTCGACGCGTTTCCTCGCGCCTTCGGCCAGGCCGCGTTCGCTGCGAACGGTTTCGACGGGAACGATCCGGCGCACACCCAGTTCGGTGGCCTTTTCGACTGCCCACTCGAAGCGTTCGAATTTGATCAGCGCAAGACAGAGCGTGACGTCCGCCAGTTCCGGTTCGGCGGTCAGTTCCTCGACGATGGCGAACTCGACCACGCTCTTCCGCGCTGTCTCGACCGCCGCCAGCCAGACCCGATTGTTATCAGTAATTTCGTACTTCTGACCGGCCTCCACACGCAGTACGCGCGTGAGGTGGTGCGCGTTGTCGCCCGTGATAGTGGCGTGTCCGTTACGGACCTCATCGACGAAGAAGCGGCGGCGTGCCATGTACAATAATTACGCCATCCCCATGATTGCGCTGCTTCGCGGGACCCTGGTCGAGAAGCATCCAAACCAGGTGATCCTCGATGTGGGCGGCGTCGGATACGACGTCACTGTCCCCATTTCCACCTTCTCCCGATTGCCCGAGCCGGGCGCTGAAACCAGGCTGCGAGTCCACACGCACGTACGCGAGGACACACTGGCGCTTTATGGGTTTCTGACGCAGGACGAGAAGAACCTGTTCGAGAAGCTCATCGGCGTCAGCAACATCGGCCCTGGACTTGCCGTCAAAGTGCTGAGCGGAATGGACGCCGCCGATCTGCTGAACGCGATTCGCCGGAACGAAATCGAGAAGCTGGTGCGGATCCCGGGCGTGGGTAAAAAGACGGCCGAACGGATGGTCCTCGAACTGCGCGACAAACTGCCCGCGCCGGAGCAGGAGGAACAGGCACAGGCGAAGCCGTCACTTTCGGCGCTCGACGAGGACGTGCTCTCCGCGTTGCTAAATCTCGGCTGCGCGCGGCCGGCCGCCGAAGCCGCTGTCCGCAAAGCGCGGGCGGGCGGCGCGCCGGATGAGTTCGAGCCGCTGTTCCGGAAAGCGCTGGAGTTGGTGCGGTAATGTCGGCCGAATCGAAGTCGCGGCTTGTATCGGCGTCGGTCAGCGAAGACGACCAGCAGTTCGAAGCCGGGTTAAGACCCCGGCGGCTCGCCGATTTTACCGGGCAGACCCGGCTCAAGGAGAACCTGCAGATTGCCATCGACGCTGCCCGCAAGCGCGGCGAGGCGATGGATCACGTGCTGCTCTACGGTCCTCCGGGCCTTGGCAAGACGACTCTGGCCTCGATTATTGCGCAGGAGTTAGATGTGCCGTTCTCGCAGACCTCCGGGCCGGTGCTGCAGAAGAAGCTCGATCTTTCCGGGATTCTCAGCGGCATCCAGTACCGGCAGGTGTTCTTCATCGACGAAATCCACCGGCTGCTGCCGGATGTCGAAGAGATGCTGTACTCGGCGCTCGAGGATTTCCATCTCGACATCCTGATCGGCACCGGGCCGGGCGCGCGGACGCATTCGATCCCGCTGCAGAAGTTCACAGCGATCGGAGCAACCACGCGCCAGGGACTGGTCAGCGCTCCGCTGCGCGGGCGCTTCGGCCTCGTGCTGCGCATGAACCATTACGACGTGGCGGATCTGACCATGATCGTAAAGCGCTCCTCCCGATTGCTCGACACGCCGACCGATGAGGAGGGCGCCGCGGAGATCGCGCGGCGCGCGCGCGGGACACCGCGTATCGCGAACCGGTTGCTGCGGCGCGTGCGGGATTACGCGGAGGTGCGCGCGCACGGACATATCACGCAGGCAGTCGCGCAGACCGCGCTCGATCTGCTCGAAGTGGACCGGTTCGGGCTGGACGAGATCGATCAGAAGATCATGCGCTCCGTGCTCGAAAAATTCGGCGGCGGTCCGGTTGGCATCAATACGATCGCAGCTTCGATCGGCGAAGAGCCGGAAACCATCGAGGAAGTGTACGAGCCGTATCTGATTCAGCTCGGCTTTCTGCACCGCTCCCCGCGCGGGCGCATGGCGACCGAGAGAGCTTTCGACTACTTCAACGTGCCCCGCCGTTTTGGCGGGGTCGAGCGGCAACCGGAGCTGTTTTGAAGCTGGTGTATCTGGGGCTCGGGTCGAATATGGGCGACCGCGAGGCTTTTCTGCGCTCGGCCCTCGACAAACTGGATTCCCC
>DASZUZ010000464.1:0-2015 GCA_035547415.1 Bryobacteraceae bacterium
GCCGTTTCGTCTTTGCCGTCGATCGCGAACTCGATGGGACCGGTAACGCGCTTCTTGTTCGTCTTGTCGTGGAAGATCGCATCGAGCGGCGTTTCGGGGAGATTCAGATCGGCGGTGGCATGGCTGATAGTCACCTTCGCGACTTTGTCCGGCGCGCCCGCGGGAGCGGCTTCCACGCGGAACTCCGTGAGAGCGCCGGTTCCTTTGATCGAGCGGCCGGGGCCACCAAGAGGCAGGTTCGGATCCGTGAGCAGCTCCAGCCGGAAGGCGCGGATATCTTTCATCGATGTCTTCACCGTCAGCTTCACGGTGTGCTTGGTTGGCGCATAGCCCTGCGCCAGCAGCGATCCGTCTGGCTGCGGGATGTACTTCTGGCCGCCGGTTGAGATGTCATCCACTTCGGGACGAACGACAGTCCACTCCGGCTGATCGTGCGCGACGGAGTCCTCCCATTTCGCCATCCGCGCCTGCCAGTCCGGCATCCGATGCTGCATGCCGCCTTCGATCTCGCGTGTGCGCCGCAGGATTTCGCCGATCTTCATCTGCTCGGCGGGCGTATAGACCCCGATATTCGCCTCGTGCGAGTTATTGAGGAACGCGAACATCCGGTAATACTCTTCCTGGGTGAGCGGGTCGTATTTGTGATTGTGGCACTGCGCGCACTGAATCGTGACGCCGAGAATGCCTTTGCCGATCGCGTCCATGCGGTCGTACATGGCTTCCATTCGGAACTGCTCGGGGTCAACGCCGCCTTCCTCGTTGATCATCGAGTTGCGCAGGAATCCGGTTGCGACCTTCTGGTCCTGCGTGGCGTTGGGCAGCAGATCGCCGCCAATCTGATCGATCACGAATTCGTTGTAAGGAAGGTTGCGATTGAACGCGTTGATCACCCAGTCGCGATAGAACCAGACGAAGCGGGGCTTGTCTTTCTCGTAGCCGTCGGAATCGGCATAGCGCGCGCCATCGAGCCAGTGACGAGCCCACTTTTCGCCGTAGTGCGGCGACGCGAGCAGGCGGTCCACCTGCTTCTCGTACGCGTGCGAACTCTTGTCTTTGAGGAACGCGTCGACTTCCTGAGGCGTGGGCGGTAAGCCCGTCAGATCGAGCGAAAGGCGCCGCAGAAGAGTGATGCGGTCCGCGTCGGGCGAGGGCGTGAGTTTTTCGGTATCCAGCTTCGCGAGAACGAAACGGTCAATCGGGTTGCGCACCCATTTCGCATTGCCGACCGGAGGCAGCGCGGGCCGGACCGGAGGAACGAAAGCCCAGTGCTTCTTCTTCGGCGATGTCTCCACCCATGCTTTGATCACCGCGATCTGATCGTCGGGCAGCTTGCCCCCCATCGGCATCCGTGCTCCATTGCCGATGCCGGCAACACGGTTATAGATATCGTTACTCCGCGCGATGACCACCTGCGTCTGATCGAGACGAAGCCCGGAACTCTGGAGTTTGGGCCCATGACAGGAATAGCAGTTCTTCGCGAGGATCGGCTGGACATCGCGAGCAAAATCCGGCGGATTTTCGCCACGCAGGCCGAGCATACTCAACAGGGGAATAACGGCGACGAGGAGCTTACGCATGCTGCACTGGTAATACTTTATATCGGTTCAGCCAATGCCGGGGAAAGAAATCGCTTCGGTGGTCCACTGCGATTCATCGGATCAGCAGAACCTGGCTGCGAAGTTGTTCCCGCGAAACATCCGGATCCGGCGGCTCGCTGAAATGTTACGGGACTCGCTTCTCACTCGCTGGCCGTTCGCCGGCCGACGAACATTGATTCTGATGAAGGTTTGCTAAGCTCGAATTTCATCATGGCAAAACTGTCGATCAAAGATCTCGATCTGAAGGGAAAACGTGTTTTCATTCGCGTGGATTTCAACGTTCCGCTGGCGAATGGCGGTCAGGAAATCACCAGCGACAAGCGAATTCGCGCGTCGCTTCCGACCATCAAATATGCGCTCGAACAAGGCGCGGGCGTGATTCTCGCGTCGCACCTCGGTCGTCCCAAGGGAAAGCGG
>DASZUZ010000465.1:0-1521 GCA_035547415.1 Bryobacteraceae bacterium
AAACTGCCCGCCCGGCCCTTCACGCCCCCCACTTCTCCGAGCGCGTCACCGTCCGCTACCGGGGCTGCTCTCGATGCCCCGCCGAGCCTCGAACTGCCCGCAAACTCGAAGGACCTGAACGTCGCTATCGTCGGTCTGAACCCCGTCGATAAACTGGGGCCGATGCCGCAGGCGTCCAGTCCGGCGGCTTTCTCGTCGGGACCGGTTCCGCGCCGCGATGGCGCAACGGCTGAAGGAACGGGCAAAGGCCTGACGGTTCCGGATCTTTTCGTCCGCGCCCCGCGCGATCTGAAATCGGAGATGCTTGCTCAGGCATACGCGGCGCCGACATCATCTGAAACGTTGCGCGCCGTCATCAATCGAAGCCAGGCGGACCAACCCGCGAGGATCGTCGGCGCCCCAGGCAACGGAATTCCGGACTCCGGGGCGGCGAAGGTCTCCACGGCGCCCGATCCCCGGTTCAACGGCCGCGACGTTTATCTCATGGCGATCCAGATGCCGAACCTGACCAGTTATTCCGGAAGCTGGCTGATGTGGTACGCGGACCGTACACTGCGGCAGGCGGGCCTCGCACCGATTTCGCCTCCGGTCGCGCACCGCAAAGTCGATCCCAAATACATCGCCAGCGCGGTCGCCGAGAGAATCGAGGGCCGCGTGACGCTCGGCTGCGTGATCGACCGGGAAGGTAAAGTCTCGCGTGTGGAACTGATCCATGGGATCGACGAGCGTCTCAATCAGAGCGCCGAAGAGGCCCTGTCAAAATGGGAGTTCTACCCGGCGACGCGCAAGGGCGCGCCGGTCGACGTGGATGTCGTGGTCGAAATTCCGTTCCGTCTCGAACCGCGCATTCCCCGCCGCTGAATCCATGGGGCCCGTTACTGAACCGCAGCATCTGATCTTCGACGCCGACGACACCCTCTGGGAGAACAACATCTATTTCGAAGAGGCGTTCGACGAGTTTTGCGAGTATCTGAACCATTCTTCGCTCACACCGGCGGAAATCCGGGAAATTCTCGATGAGATCGAGATCGCGAACGCGAAGATCCACGGCTATGGAGCGGTCAACTTCGGCCGCAATCTGAGCCAGTGTTACCTCCGGCTGGCGGAACGGGCTGTCGATGAGCACGACCTCAATCGCGTTAAAGCGATGGCCCACGCGATCCTCGAACGGGAAGTCGAACTCATGGATGGCGTGGCGGAGACGCTTACTTTGCTGGCGGAGACTCACGAGCTGACGATCTGCACCAAGGGTGACCCGGCGGAGCAGAACCGGAAGATCGATCTTTCGGGTCTGCGACCGCTGTTCGCGCATTGCGCGGTCGTGAAAGAGAAGAACCGGACGACGTACGAGGAACTGGCGGATATCCGGGGTTTCGATCCGACCCGGACGTGGATGATCGGGAACAGTCCGAAATCGGATATCAACCCGTCGCTGGCGGCAGGCTTGCGAGCGGTCTTCGTTCCCCACGAGCGAACGTGGTCTCTGGAACGCGAAGAGATACGGGATCCGCACGGACGGCT
>DASZUZ010000466.1:0-5376 GCA_035547415.1 Bryobacteraceae bacterium
CATTCGGCCCGGCAGCGGTCTGGAACCAAAAATTCATTTTTTGCGGTTTGAACCCAACAAGTGCATGAAAACAAAGGGGCGGCTCAAAGGAGGATCCCGGGAAACCCGAGCGAACCCGGCGTGTGCGGGCGAATCGAGGCAGCGTTTTCAATCACTTTCACCCTCCCGGCTCAACGGACCCGGGTAGATCCTGACTCTTTTCGTGCCCCGCACGGCAATCCAGAAAAGTCCACCCATCCAACTTTCGCCTTTTGTTCGCTACGTGCCCTGGTAATAGCGTTTAGCCCTCTCCCTGTGAGTAGTTATAGTACCCACGTATGTGATACAAATGCCAACACTTCGCCCGGAATTTCCCTTGCAACGGGAAGAGGCTCGTGCCACAATCTGTTGTGTGGCCGAAAGTGGTCAGAAGTAGATAAAAAGTGGATCAGACGGGAGCAGTTACGACGGTTCCGCCAGTTCGTCCGCCGCTCGGAATGTATCCGGCGCGCCTGGATGACAAGGGTCGTCTCAAACTCCCCGCCGTCTTCCAGCAGTATTTCAACAGCTTTCCGGAAGGTAAGTTGTTTATTACCAGTCTCGACGGCCGCATAGGGCAAATATACCCCATCTCGGCCTGGAGGCAGAACGAAGAACTGTTTGAGCAATACCGGGATGACCCCGACGCGCTCCAGGATCTTCTGTTCAACGCCCAGGATTTGGGGGCCGAGGCTGAACTGGATTCGCAGGGCCGGGTGACCGTCAATTCGGAGCTCCGGCAGGAGTTGGACCTGCAGGGCCAGGAGCTGCATCTGTTCGCGTACAGGAATCATGTGCAGATCCTCACAGAAGCGATTTATCAGGAACGGAAGCTGCGGGCGCGGCCCAAAGCAGCCGAAAACATTCGGAAGCTCGAAGCAGCGGGGATGAAGTGAGTGCTCGAAACCCCAAAGCACTACCCCGTGATGCTGGCGGAGACGCTGGAATATCTGGCGATCCGTCCCGATGGAAAGTATCTGGATTGTACGGCCGGTCTCGGTGGTCATACGAAGGCCATCGCCGCGAGGCTGACGGCGGGTGGGCGCCTGATTTCGAACGATCGCGATGAGCAATCGCTCGCGATGGCGAAACAGAATGCGGCGGAGTTCGCGGATCGCATCGAATTCCACCACGGGGCATTTTCGGAGTTAAGTTTTCAGGACCTGGATGGTCTGGTGGCGGATCTGGGAGTGAGCCGTTTTCAGCTCACCGATCCGGAGCGGGGTTTTTCATTCCAATCAGAGGGGCCGCTCGACATGCGCATGGATACTTCGCGTGGCATGACGGCGGCCGATCTGGTCAATCACAGTGCCGAGAAGGCAATTGCCGACTGGATCTTCCAGCTCGGCGAAGAAAGGAGGGCGCGGAAGATAGCCAGAGCAATCGTTCGAGCGCGGCCCATTCGGAGCACACTGCACCTGGCGGGTGTGGTGGAACGGGCCGTGCCTCGGACGGGACCTTTGCATCCCGCGACCCGTACATTTCAGGCACTGAGGATGGTGGTCAATCGGGAGTTGGAAGAGATCGATGCGCTTCTGGTAGCCGCGCCGCGCATGGTGCGCCCGGGCGGTCGCATCGTCATGATCTCGTTTCATTCGCTGGAAGACCGCAAGGTGAAGGAGAGTTTCCGGGAGCTGGCGCGATCGGGTCGCGGAGTCATTTTGACGAAGAAGCCCCTCGTGCCCGGCGAGCAGGAAGTCCGGGAGAACCCGCCGTCTCGCAGCGCGAAGCTTCGGGCGGTGGAAATCGTTGAGGAATAACCAGGGCAAGCAGACAGAAGAAGAGAAGCGAGGGAAGACGAGAAAGCCATGGCCACGCTGGCGACATTTTTTAAACGGAGCGACGCGGTAGCCGCACGGGGCGAACGCGCTGCAACGGTTCGGGCGGAATCCGATCCGTTCCGGCTTCGGGCACTGCCGAACGACGACATTTATTTCTACTCCAAACGCATTGATAATTCGCGCGTGGTCCGTCAGGCGGATCCCGCGGCGCGTGGCGAATGCTGGTCTGCCGTGGGGGCGGCGGCCGTACTGCTGATGCTCGGCCTCAGCATCATTGCGCCGCACGTTGGCGCGGTCCTCGCCGGCTACAAGCTCGAAGCTCTCAAGACCGAGCACCAGTCGCTCATCGACCAGAAGCGCGAACTCGAGGTTCGCGAAGCGGCGTTGCTCAGCCCGGAACGCCTGAATCAGCTGGCCAAAGAACGCAATCTGACGAGCCCCGCGGGAAACCAGATTATTCATCTCGATAATCCCTCGCTGGATGGATCCTTCGCCCGTAACCAGGCGCCTCAAAACGGCGATCCCCTGAGTCAGTAACGGAGAGCCTCCATGGAAGTCTGGGGACGCTCCGCCGCGGTCAACCGCCTGACGGTGGTGGCCGCGGCTTTGTTGCTCTGGGGCCTGGTCATTTTCGCCAAACTCGTTTCCCTGCAGGTGACGCAACACCAGAGGTACGCGGCGATCGCGCGTTCCCAGCAGGAACATAAGGTCGATATCCCTGCGCCCCGTGGCACCATCTTTGACCGCAACGGACAACCGCTTGCCATCAGCGTGCCGGCCGATTCCGTCTATGTGAATCCGCTGCAGATTGCTGACCTGCGCGTCGCGACCGAAATACTCGGCAACGTTCTTCACCTCGATCAGCAGGCGCTCTACAGCCGCCTGTTTTCCTACCGGCAGAATCACAAAGGCTTCATGTGGGTGAAGCGGCGCATTAACCCGTTCGAAACCGCCACCCTGAAATCGCTGCATCTGGATTACGTATCGCTTGTGACCGAAAGTCAGCGTCGTTATCCGAATGGCGAGACCGCCTCGCATGTTCTGGGCGCTGTCTATAAGAGCGAAGAAGGAGCGGCCGGAATCGAGCGCGCCCTCGATAAATCGCTTCGGGGACACGATGGTTCCGAACGCATGGTCATGGACGTGAAGCGGCGCGGCATCGACTCCCATCTGGACTCCGCTCCGCAGGCGGGGACGGGTCTGACCCTGACCATTGATGAACGCATGCAGTATGTGGCCGAGCGGGAACTCAAGGCTGGCGTCGAAGCGAAGCACGCTCGCAGCGGCACCGCGATTGTCATGAATCCGTATACCGGCGAGATTCTGGCGCTGGCGAATTATCCGACTTACGATCCCAACAAACCGCCCCTGCCGGGCGACGACCCGATGTCGCGTTTTGACCTCGGTGTTTCCGTTCCGTTCGAGCCGGGCTCAATCTTTAAGGTTGTGACGCTCTCCGCGGCGCTCGAAACGACGAACCTGCGCCCCGACTCCCTGATTCCCACGGGTGGCGGCACGTTAGTGCTGCCGGGGCGCGTCGTTCACGAATCTCACCATGGCTTCGGCACCATCACCATGCAGCAGGTGCTCGAAAAATCGTCCAACATCGGCGCCATTCTGATCGGCCAGCGCGTTGGACGGGAAAAGATGTACGAGTATGCGCGCCGGCTCGGCTTCGGGCAGAAGTCGGGCTTGCCGCTCCCGGCGGAATCCGCCGGTCTTCTGCGGCCCTTGAATCGATGGGGCACGACGTCCCTCGCGTCGATTTCCATGGGCCAGGAAGTCAGCACAACGTCCGTGCAACTCGCGCGGCTCTGTTCCGTCATTGCAAATGGCGGCATGCTCGTGAAACCGCGCATCATTCTGAAACGCGGCGACAAGCCCGAGCCCACCGAGGCTCCCGTGCGCGTCCTCAAGCCGGACACGGTCATGACGATGCGGATGATGATGGAAGGCGTGGTGCTTCGCGGCACGGCGCATCTGACCGCTCGTCTCGACGGCTATACCTCAGCCGGCAAGACCGGAACCGCGCAGATTTTCGATACCGCGACCCATCACTACACGCACTTCTACAACGCCTCCTTCATGGGCTTCACGCCCGTCACGAATCCGAAGCTGGTCATCGTCGTCACCATCAATCGAACGGCCGGCGACAGTGGCATGGGAGCCGCCGCCGCGGCGCCGGTATTCAAAACGATCGCAACGGAAGCGCTTCGGATGCTCGACGTTCCGAAGGACATTCCGGAAGATATCGCGGAAGAAAAGCCGAAAAAGAAGGAAACCCCCGTACAGGACGACGTGTCCATCGCGGACCTCGGCGAGCCGAGCATCATGGAAGAAGATTCGAGCGTAAAGCAACTGGTCGCCGAACAGATGAAACCGGATCCCGATGCGGAGCAGGAGATTCCTGCCGCGAATACGGAGCAGGCGAAAGCGCCGGTTCCCCACGGGCCGACAGTGCCGGATTTTCGCGGAAAATCGATGCGCGCCGTCGTCGAGAAAGCTTCCGCGAATGGTATTGATGTGATGATCGAAGGAAGCGGAATTGCGCGAGCCCAGTTGCCGTTGCCGGGGTCGCCGTTGCGCCGCGGAGAGAAAATCAGGATCGTATTCGCGCGTTGATATGACATTAAGCGAAGTGCTGGCGGGAATTCCGTTGATATCCGAAGTACCGCCGGATCTTTCGCGGGCGGAAATCTCGGGTCTTGAGTACGATTCGCGCCGGGTCGGCCCGGGATTTCTCTTCTTTGCTTTCCCGGGGGCGCGCGTGGATGGCCGCGAGTTCGCCGCCCAGGCGGTGAGCAAAGGCGCCGTCGCCGTCGTCAGTGAACTCGAAGCGCCGGAAGGATTTTCCGCGCCCTGGATTCGCGTGAAGCATGGCCGTCAGGCGCTGGCGCTGGCATCGCGGACGTTTTTCGGCAAGCTGGATGAAAAGATCGCCTTGACCGGTATTACCGGAACGAACGGCAAAACGACCGCCGGTTTTCTCATCGATTCGATCCTGCGGGCTGCCGGTTACACGACGGCGCTGGTGGGAACGATCGAGTACCGGCTCGGTCCGAAGATTCTTCCCGCGCCGAATACGACGCCGGAATCGCTCGATCTTCATCGGATGTTCGCCGAACTCGATGGAATCGGCGGGACCCACGCGACCATGGAGGTCTCCTCGCACGCGCTCGCGCTCGGCCGGGTTTACGGAATTGAGTTTCATACGGCGGTATTTTCGAATCTGACGCGCGACCATCTCGATTTTCACCACACGATGGACGAATACTTCGCCGCGAAGCGCTTGCTCTTCACCGGTGCGGGCGGACCCGCGCCGAAGTATGCCGTCATCAATCGCGACGACGAGTGGGGCCGGAAACTGCCGGTCCCCGGGGCCCACTCTCAGGTGCTGTGGTACGGCCTCGGTCACGATGCCATGGTGCGGGCGCGGCACATCCACTCGGGTCTGAATGGACTGCGCTTCGAAGTCGTATTCGATAAGGTAAAGTTTGAGGTCCGCTCGCCGTTGATCGGGAAGATCAACGTGTACAACATTCTCGCGGCGTGCTCGGCGGGAATGACGTATCAGCTT
>DASZUZ010000467.1:0-3194 GCA_035547415.1 Bryobacteraceae bacterium
CAACGCGGGCGCGCCGGATGTGGCGGCCGGCGGGTTTCACTCTCAATTCGGATGGATTGCCTTCAACGTCGTCGCGCTTGGCCTTTTGCTGGGCGCTCACCGTCTGCCATGGATGAGAGTGAAGGAATCCGACCCGGTTAAAGCCGCGGACGAGGGTGACAATCCCGCCGTAGGCTGGCTGGCCCCGTTTGTCGCGATACTCGCGGCGGCGATGGTTTCGCGGGCAGCATCGAGCGGTTTCGAGTGGCTTTACCCGCTGCGATTCCTGGCCGGAGTTCTGGTGATTGCGCATTTCCGGCGCAGGTACCGTGAACTCGACTGGGGAATGGACTGGATGTCAGTCGGCGCGGGGTTTGTTGTCTTCGCGATGTGGATTGCGCTGGATCGGCTTCACGCCGGCACCGGCGCCGGGGGACTCGCAACCGGATTGAATGCGCTCTCTCCCGCATCGCGCCTGATCTGGCTATTCTTCCGAACGCTCGCGGCGGTGACGACAGTGCCGTTCGCCGAGGAACTCGCATTCCGGGGATTCGTGATGCGCCGCCTGGTGTCCAGTGACTTCGAGACCGTCGATTTTCGCCGCGTCCCCCTGTACGCGGTGCTCGTTTCCTCCCTCTTATTCGGGATCATGCACGGCGACCGCTGGATCGCCGGGACCGTCGCGGGATTCGTTTATGCGCTGGCAGTAAGACGCCGCGGTTCCCTCGGAAGCGCGATTGCCGCGCACGCAACTACGAACGCTCTGCTGGCAGTCTGGGTTGTGACGCAAGGTGAGTGGGGCTTCTGGTAGACCGCTCGGGAAGGAGGACTGAAGAGCCCCCACAGCGCCGGATAGAGAGCCGGCGACGTGGGGGCTCTTCGTTTCAGTAGTACAGTTTTAACGCAAGCTGCAGCGTTCGCGGAGCGTTGATCTGATCGCCCGCGCCCGTGAGGCGCCCGAAGTTCGAGTTCTGAACCTGAGTGGAACCAGTCCCGAATCGGACGCGGTTGAACACGTTGAACGCCTCGGCCCGGAACTCGATCCTGGTCTGTTCGTGAATCGGGAAGGTGCGGGCGAGCGAGATGTTCTCGTTCAGGTTGTTAAACTGCCGGAACTTCGGATTGAGACGTGTCTCATTGCCCAACCCGATCAGAGGCGTTCCCGTACCCTGCAGCGGGAAGGGTCCGCCGTTACCGTAAGCGACAAATCGGCGGTCGACGGAAGGATCGAAGCTCCCGTTCGCCCAGCTTGTCGGGCCCCATCCGTCATAGGAAGTGACGTAAGCCGGCGTCCTGCCACCGAACAGCGGCAGGCTCAGGTTGGTGCTGACGCCGACGGGAGTGCCGTTGTCGTAGACGGTAATCCCGGCAACCCGCCAGTTTCCGAGAACCCAGGCGCCAGGACCATGAGTCAGAAATTTCTCGCCCTTTCCGAACGGAAGCTCGTAAGATGCCGAGAATTTGAAGTCATGGGTGACGTCATAAGCTCCGATGGACTTCTCAAGGCCACGATTGAAGAAGTCCGCCGCGCCGCCATTGCCCCAGTACGAATCGGAGTCCGTCAGGAGCTTGGAGAACACGTAGGAGCTCTGAAAGGTCAGACCGTTGGAATAGTTTTTCTGCACCTTAACCAGCAGAGCGTGATAAGTGGAGTGGCCGCTGTGGTCCCCCTCGCCGTTATAGGTGTCGATTCCGTTGTACTGCGGGAAGGGCCGCAGCGCCTGAGCAACCGTGGCGCGGGAGCCCCACAGCTGGTTGAACGTCGGGAACGGCGCTTTGATCCCCCACTGATTGGCCAGCGGAGAACCGACCAGGCTGTTCAGAACCTGAATGCTTTGCGCCGGCGTCCCGAATGCCGTCAGATAGCTCGGATTGATCTGATCATAGTTGAGCAGCTGTGTCTGCAGATGCGAACCGAGGACGGCGTTATATCCGATTTCGGCGACGATCGAGTTTCCGAGTTGCCGCTGAATCGAGAAGTTGATGTTATCGGCGGCGGGCGGCTTCGTTGCTTCTACTCCCTGGAACCATGACGGCGTCGCGCCGTTTGTTACGGAGGGGTTGATGAACGGAGGGGCAGTCCATGGCGGAAGACCCTGGTCGAGGAGGAACGTGGGCTGGATGCCGCTCGACGTATTGCTGAAGCCCTGCGTCAAAGTAAAGCCCATCGTGTGAGTCGACCCCGTGACGGATACCAGAGCCCCGTAGGACCGGGCATAGGACCCGCGGATGACAGTCTTCGAATCTTTTGAATACGCAAAACCGATGTGCGGTCCGAAGCCTTTGGACCAGAAGTCGGCGAGAGAGCGCGTGCCAACCCGGCCGGGACCAGAACCCGCAAAGAGCACGGCGCCGGGGATTCCGCCCGCCCCGGGATTCGGGGTCGTCGGCGAGAAATCCGCCCAGCGGTCTTCGAGGCCGGTCGGGGGAAGCGTTCCATCCCAGCGAATTCCAAGATTCAGGACCAGTTTCGGCGTGACACGCCAGTCATCCTGGAAGTAGCCCGCGAAATAAGGAAACTGCTGGCCAATGAAGCGTACGGTATCGAGCGAACCGGAATCGGCGTAGCCGAGAAGGAAAGAAGCGAATGCGTTGCCTCCCGCATTCGGATCGGAACCGCCGGGCACGCCAGTCTCCCGATAGCTGAATCCAACGCAGCCCGAAACGCACTGACGGCCGAATCCGTTGTAGTGAGCCAGCTGATACTGGCCGCCAAATTTGAATGTGTGGTGGCCATGGATCCAGGTGAAGTCATCGTTGTAAGAGTAGATCGTGTTCTCGGATCCGTTGTTCGCCGGACCGCCCCAGGTGGAATAGTTGTCGCCCACCCCGCCTGAAAACAGGTTTACGAGGTTGTCATTGCAATCGGGAACGTTCCCCAGGCAGAATTTATTCTTCCAGTTGCCGATGTACTCCTGCGGCGGATTGTGGTTTTGCCGCCAGTTGTTGCCCCCGGAATAGAAGTGATTCAGCTTCGTCGGGCTGAAGGTCCAGTCCCAGCTGAATCGGATAACGTCGGTGCCCTGCTGGAGGTCGTTGTACGTTGTGTACAGTCCGGGAAGCGTGGGAGGCCCGTCCGGCCCCGGCGTCATGCTTTCGCGATCGTAGCCGTAATAGCCGGAAATTCTGTGCCTCTCGTTGAAGATGTGATCGCCTTTGATACTCCACTTGTCGACCGGATTAACGTTGGTTCCGTTTGACAGGCGATAGTTGTT
>DASZUZ010000468.1:0-20074 GCA_035547415.1 Bryobacteraceae bacterium
CGCGACGTTGCAGAAGATGAGCCCCGCCCACTTGAACGACTTGAACATGCTGTACAGGATCATGAAGATCACGAGCAGCGTCACGGGGAGGACGATCATCAGGCGTTTCTGCGAGCGTTTGGCGCTTTCGTACTCGCCGGCCCAGACGGTGTGATAGCCGGGAGGGAGCTTCACTTGCCGGCCGACTCTGCGCATCGCCTCTTCGACGGTGCTGCCAAGGTCGCGGCCGCGCACACTGTATTTCAGCGCGACGTAGCGTGAGTTTGCTTCGCGGTAGATTTCCGAGGCGCCGTCGCGCGTCTGAATATTGCAGAGTTGTTCCAGCGCGACGCGTTCGCCGCCGGGCGCGAGCAGGCGAATCCGTTCAATGGCGTCCTTCGTGTTCCGGTATTGCGGCAGGTAGCGGGCGACAAGATCGAACCGCTGCTCGCCCTGCAGGACCTGGCTGACTGCGTTGCCGCCGACCGCCGTCTGAATCGCATCCTGCACGTCGGAAACGTTGATGCCGTAACGCGCCGCGGCGTCCCGGTTGACCGTCACGTTGAGATTGGGCTGTCCGATCACCCGGAAGAGGCCGAGGTCCTCGATGCCGGGGATGGAGCGCATGACATTCACGATCTGATCGCCCTTTTCTTCGAGGGTCTTCAGATCGTCGCCATAAACTTTGACCGCAAGTTGTCCTTTGACGCCGCTCACGGCTTCTTCCATGTTGTCGGCAATCGGCTGGGAGAAGTTCCAGAGCACGCCTGGAAGCTTTTCGAGTTCGCGGTCCATGGCGGCGATCAGTTCTTCCTTGTTCTCGTGAAACACGCCGCGCCACTGTTCTTTGGGCTTCAGATCGACGAAATATTCCGTGTTGAAGAAGCCGCCCGTATCGGTGCCGTCGTCGGGACGCCCGACCTGCGATATAACGTTCGTGACCTCCGGAAAAGAAGCGAAGATGACGCGCGCGCGGTTCATCACCGCAACGCCTTCACTCGGCCCGGTGCTCGGTGCCAGGGTGCCTCGCGCCCAGATCGCGCCTTCATCGAGGTGCGGCAGGAATTCAGACCCGATGGCGCCGCTCATCGCGATATAGCCCGAAGCCAGAAGCGCGAACGCGCAGACGCCGACGGTGACGTAACGATGCGCGATCGCCCATCCGACCGCGGAGCGATACCGCGCGGTGAGGAAGATCAGTATCGGATTGTGCCATTCGCGTACGCCTTTGCGGAACAGGATGCCCGAGAGGACAGGCGCGATCAGCATTGAAAAGACGAGCGCGCCGAGCAGCGCAAACGCAACCGTCCATGCCATCGGCTTGAAGAGACGTCCTTCGACAGCCTGCAAGGTGAAGATGGGCAGGTACGCGGTGATGATGATGCCGATGGCGTAGAAGACCGGCCGCTGGACTTCGTGAGCGGCCTCGCGAATCCGTTCCATCGGCGTTTTCGATTCACCTGTTCTGTGGCGGCCCATGTGGCGCACGATGTTTTCGACCATGACGACGGCGCCATCCACGACCATGCCGAAATCGAGCGCGCCCAGCGAGAGGAGGTTCGCCGGGATGTGGCGCAACTGAAGACAGATGGAAGCGAAAAGCAGGGAAAACGGAATGGTCAGTGCGACGATCAGAGCGCCACGGATGTTTCCGAGAAACAGGAAGAGGATGATCGAAACGAGAATGATGCCTTCTGAAAGATTGTGAAGAACGGTGTGGGTCGTGTACTCGACGAGCACGCTGCGGTCAAGGAACGGCACGATCTTCACGCCGGGCGGCAGAATGCGCTCGTTGAGTTCCTTTACCTTCTCATGAATTCCCCGGAGCGTGGACTCCGATTCCGCGCCCTTGCGCATGAGCACGATGCCCTCGACGACATCGTGGTCATCGACGATCCTGCCGTCCACGCGGTGAATCGCTTTGCCGATGCGGCCCAGCCGGATTTTGGGCCCCTCCTGTACCTGCGCGATGTCGCTGATGCGAATCGGGGTCCCGTTCTGCGATTTCATGACGATCTTCGCGATATCGCTGACACGATCGACAAGACCGATCTCACGCACGTTGACCTGCTGCAGCCCTTCTTCAATGAAGCTGCCGCCGGCGTTGGTATTGTTATTCGCGAGCTGATTTTCGACCTGCGAAATGCTGAGGCCGTATTTAATCAGCATCTCCGGATCCAGGCGAACCTGATACTCCTTTGTCGGTCCGCCGAAGCTCGAGACGTCAACCACGTTCGGCACCGACTTGAATTGCTTCTGGAGCACCCAGTCCTGGATCGTCTTGAGATCCATGACGTCATATCGGGGATTGGTGCTCTTCAGGGTGTACCAGTAGATCTGTCCCACGGGGCTCCAGTCGGTTCCCATCTGAGGCTGGAGTCCCTGCGGCAGGGACACCTGCGAGAGCCGTTCGAGAACTTTGGAGCGATTCCAGTCGTTTTCAGAGTCGTCATCGAAAATCATGGTGACGCTCGAGAGTCCGAAGACCGAGACGGACCGCAGGCTCGTCATGTGCGGGATGCCGTTCATCACGATCTCGATGGGAATCGTGACCTGCTGTTCGACCTCTTCAGCCGCGCGACCGGGCCACTGCGTGATGACGGTGACGTAGTTGTTGGCCACGTCAGGGTAGGCTTCGACCGGCAGAGTGTGAAAGGAGATCGCTCCCCAGGCCAGTAACAGAATCGCTCCGAGCAGAACCAGGAAGCGATTGTTCAGCGCGAAATCGACAACCGCGCGAATCATTGTTCCGCTGTGTTTTGAAGAACAAGCGCGTTGGATACGACTCTGTCGCCCGGCATCACGCCCGAGAGAATCTCCTGCATGTTCTCGGGCAGCATCCTGCCGGCTGTTACTTCGACGCGCCGGAACGTGTTCGCCACGGCCGGTTCATAGACCCAGTCGCGGTCGTGCAGATGAAGCACGGCGCTGGCGGGCACGGCGGCGTGCTTTTGCGTCTGGCTGCCGTGGAACGTCGCCGTGACAAACATGCCGATGCGCATCAGGCCGGGATTCGGCATTTCCAGACGCACCTTCGCGGTGCGGATGTTGGGGTCGAGAATGGGACCGATATTGCTGACCCGCCCTTTGAAAACGCGGTCCGGGTAAGCGTTCAGCCGGACGTCAGCGAATTCATTCAACCGCACGTTGCGCAGGTCGTTCTCGTAGACATCGCAGAGAACCCAGACGTGCGAGAGGTCCGAAATCGTAAATGGATTCGGAGTCGCGAGACCCTGGACGCCCGCGGCGGCCGTGACCTGCTGATCGGTAATCACGCCCGTGATTGGCGCGAAGACATCGATGATGGCGGAGGGATGGTTCTGGTCCGCGCCGAGAATCCGGAGGTGTTCCTGGGTTGTTTCGACCGTGACCTTCGCCTTCTGAAACGTATCGGTCGAGACCTCGAGATCTTTCTGGGCGATCGCTCCTTTTTCGTACAGAAGTTTGGCGCGGTCGAGTTGCGCCTGCGCGAGAGTCATATCGGCAACCGCCTGCCGGTAATCGGAATAGGCTCCGGAGATATCCGCGCTCTGTACGCGCATGAGCAACTGCCCTTTGGTGACGGAGTCGCCCAGCTTCGCGTGGACTTCGATGACGCGACCGGCGGCCAGGGAGATGACGGGCACTGCTCTGGAAACGTCGGCGGCCACGGCGCCAGTGACGTTCAGTTCGGATGCGGCCGCATACGGCGCCACGTCTACAACCGGAAACTGTTCGGGATGATCGACCTTGATCTGCCCGGTTTCTCCGACGTGTTCGACCTGGACGACCGGAGGGGCTTCAGCGGTAGGATCGGCCTTGGTTTCTTTGGCGCAACCGGCGGTGAACAGAGTCAGGCCCGCTCCCGCCAGAGCAATCAGGCTCCGGGTGAACCGCCGGCCGCGGGGCGTAAGCCCCGACCCGACTTGCGCCTCAAAACGTTGAGTTCTGGTCGTCATTGCGAAATCACTTCACGTCCCACGGCGAGATTCAACTGGTTCGCCGCCGTCAGATAAGACCCCACCAGATTGAGGTAGTTCAACCGGATACTCCGGTATTCGTTCTCCGCGTTTAAGAAATCGAGCAGGGAGGCTCCCCCGTGCTGATAAGCGAAGGTAATCGTGTCCCGAACCTGCCGTGCCTCCTCCAGATATTTCGCCTTATAGGGCCGCAGCAGAGCGAGGCTTCCGTCCAGGGTCGCGTACGCCGAATCCACGTCGCTGTAAACCTGCGCTGTTGCGGCTTCCTGTAACCGCCGGGTGCGCCGTATATCGATTTCCGTGCGCGCTTTTTCGCCCTGATTGCGATCGAAGATGCGAAGCGGGATGCTGACGCTGACGCCGAAATAAGCGGGGATGGGAGGATTGCGTCCGGCATCGACGGAAAAGGTCGGATCGGTCGATCCGTTCGCGATGGCGAGCTGATGGTCCGTCTTTGCTTTCTCGACTGCCTGGACCGCCGCGCGCAGGTCCGGGCGGGCGTCGAGAGCGGCGCGGCGGAACTCATCGAGCGTGAGTGTCGAATCGACGAAATCGAATGGTCCCGAAATCTCAAATTGCTCTACGGGCGTGCGATCGTTGAGCAGCGCGAGCAACTGAATCTTCGCCGTCCTTACATTGACCGTCGCCGTCTGTACATCGGTCTGGTACTGGATGCGCTGCAGATCGAGCCTGCTCATATCCACCTGCGCGATATCGCCGGCTTTGAGCCGATCCTGACTGACGACCAGCACTCTGTCGTAGTAGGCCAGATTCTCCTTCGCGACGTCCAGAACGGCCTTCGCCTGCAGCGCCGTGACAAACGCGTTGCGAAGCGTGAACAGCATCGTGCGTACAAGGTCGTCCTGCTGCGATGCCGCAATGGCAGTGCCCTTTTTCGCACTGTCGAGCCGCAATTCCCGTTTGTGCTGGCGTTCGTGTAAGTAACTGCCCGAGAATAACGGCAGCGCCCAGGTAAGAGGCCGGTAAGGATTCGTCGAAAAGGGATCGAGCTGATCAATCGTGGCGGTGAATTCGGGATTGGGGCGCAGAAACGCCGTAAGTTCCGTGGCGCGCGATTCGTCGATGGTATCCTGACCCGCGCGGATCGTCGGATTTGCAGTTACGAACTTATCCCGAAGCTGTTGCCAGGTATAAGTCTGCTGCGCGAGCGCCGGTTCATTCAGGCAACTCGCTATCACCAGACTTGCCAGGCACAGACCAAAAGATCTGGTGATCCGGGGCATTGCGGAGAACAAATTCCACTGTAGCCAGAAGAACGGGAACTCCGCCATTATCGTTCGATTTATCCGGATTATCTTTCGGCTATGTGCTTGACATCTTTCGGTCCTTTCGGTTAATGCGGCGTGGCTGGCGGCTTAGAATGAGGTCAGGCGCGGCCTGAGACGCCCGGCCGCTTTCCTGTGTTCATGCTTTCCACTCTCATCCGAGGCACCACCCGCTCCGTTCTGCTTCGCGCCGTAGTAATGACAGCCGCGATTGCCCTGACGGACTGGCGTATCGAAGGGGATATCCGGATCGGGTTTCTTTATCTCTTCCCGATGCTTCTGGTGGGAAGCGTTCTGCAACGGTGGCAGATCGCCATCGCGGCCGGTATCTGCACGGTACTGACGGAGACATTCGACGACGCGATGTGGGCCTTCCCGGCGAGTGCGCCGCGCGACGTTCTGATCTTCGCGGCTTTCGTATGCATGGGGCTCTTCGTTTATGAGGTGGGGCGAAGCCGCCAACTGGCGCTGCAGCATCTGGGCGAGATCGAGCGTGAAGCGAAGGCGCGCGCCGATGCTGAAGAGCAGTTGAAGGTTCTGGTGGAAAGCAGCCCCGCGGCGGTTTTCACGGCGACGTCGGACGGGAATATTCTGCTGGCCAACGAGGCGGCGCATCGATTATTCGCCGTCGCTCCCGGGTTGTTGCGGGGGAGATCGATTCATGAGTTTCTTCCTTCTCTTCTGAACGTGCCGGCGCCGGACGAGAACCACTCCGCGTTGCGGACTGCGATGCAGTGCCGCGGGCACCGGGCCACCGGTGAGGTGTTTCTGGCGGATATCTGGTTTTCGACGTATCGAACGAGCGCAGGGCCGCGGCTTGCGGCGATGGTAGTGGATACCTCGGAAGACCTGCGGAATCGGGAAGAAGTGAGCCTCAATCAGCTTCTCGCCGGATCGCGCATTCTGGTCGGGGCCGTCTCGCACGAGGTGCGCAATGTGTGCGGCGCGATCGCGATGGCGCATGCGAATCTCTCGCGGAGCGGAGCGTTCAGCGACAACAAGGACTTCGAGGCGCTCACAAGCCTGATCGTCGCGCTCGAAAAGATCGCTTCGATGGAATTGCGAAATACGACGAATATGGCGGCGAGCGTGGATCTTGCGTCGCTGCTCGAAGAGCTTCGTATCGTGGTGGAGCCCGCGCTCGCGGAAAGCGATATTCAACTGCGCTGGGATGTACCTTCGTCCGGGCTGCCAGCGGTCTGGGCCGACCGGCAGAGCCTGATGCAGGTATTTCTGAATCTCACGCGGAACAGCGACAGGGCGATGCGCGACAGGCCGCGCCGCGAACTCGTCATCAACGTTCGCGTGGAACCGACGCGCGTGTCCATTCGGTTTAGCGACAGCGGGGGCGGTGTGGCGCAGCCGGATCGTCTGTTCCGGCCTTTTCAGCAGGAAGCGCAGGCCTCCGGCCTTGGACTTTATTTATCCCGCGCGTTCATGCGCTCGTTCCGCGGAGATCTTCGATACGAACCGAAACCGGACGGCTCCAGCTTTATTGTGGAGCTGACTCCCGTGCTTTCCGGCAAAGAAAACTATGAAGCAGATACGGATTCTGCTCGTGGACGATCACAGCCTGTTCCGCGAGAGTCTCAGCCGCTTGCTCGAAGCGGAGCCTGATTTCCGGATTGCGGGTTCGTGCGCGAACACGGCGGAGGCGCTGGCGGCGCTCGATCGCACGCCCGTGGACGTCGTGCTCCTCGACTACGATCTGTGCGACGAGCAGGGCTCCGCATTCCTGGACGAGATGAAGCGGCGAGGGCGCGGCTGCCGGGTGCTGATGGTGACGGCGGGAATGAGCGACAGCGGAACGCTGCGGGCGTTCGAAAGCGGCTCGGCCGGCGTTTTTCTCAAGCACAGTCCGCCGGGACAACTCGTGGAAGCGATTCACAAAGTCGCGAGCGGCGAGATGTGGCTGGATTCACGGGCAGTGCAGTCGCTCGTATCGGGAGCGACGACGAAGGCGGGCGAACAGGAGCCGGGGCAGTCGCTGACGCCGCGGGAGCGGTCGGTGCTGAAAGGCGTGTTCGAAGGGCTGTCGAATAAGGAGATCGCATCGCACTTACAGATCTCGGAGAGTTCGGTGAAGGCGGTGCTGCAGCAATTGTTCGACAAGACCGGCGTGCGGACGCGGAGCCAGCTCGTGAGAATCGCGCTCGAGAAGCATGCTCAGGACTGGCTGCGGGATTGAGCGCCGGACGGCAGGGATAGCAGGAGCTGCTTTGAAGCAATCCGGCGAGGCCCACCCTTGCGGGCGGGTCCTCGCCGGAGAAGTCGTGGCCGGTTTCGTGTTCCGTTACTTCGTCGCGGGCGCGGCCTGGGCCTTTTTGCCGCTGTGCTTCTTTGCGTGTTTCTTCACGGGCGCGGGGGCGCTCGAGTTGCCGGTGGCGGGAGCCTGCGCGGCGAATGAAATGCCCGCAACCGCCAGGGTCAATGCGAGTGCGCAAGCGGCCGAAGTGATTTTCTTCATGATGTTTTTCCGGTTCCTTTCAAAGCGCTTCAACGCTTCTGATATCTATGACGCGGCGAACGATTAACCTCGTCTGAATGCGGAATTAAATCCGATTCATTCGCCTCGCGCTGGCTTGCGCCGGGCGAAAGCCCTTGCCCTACATGAGGCGGCGCATGATTTCGCCGATCCAGGCTTCGTGCTCGGGCTTCATGAGCACGGATCGCAGGCAGAGGATGGTCGATCGATCTCTGTCGAGATCGCGCCAGGCTTCGGCGAAGAACTCGACGGGAAGCTGAATCAGCGCAAGATGTAGCTGGCGGCGCGCCGCTTCGTCGAAGATCCGCTGCGATGCCGCCGACGCCAGACTTGCGGATCGTTCGCGTGGCGCCCAGACGACGATGTCGAGCTCCGGCTCGAACGGGACCACAAAATATTCGTTCGACCGCAGACGTCCGGCGAAATCGAGCGCGGCGCGCCGCGATGCGGACAGGCTTCGCGCGAACTCGCCGTGCGGGACCAGCGGAAGCAGTCGCTGCGTTGCCCAGAGCGCGGCAGCCGCGGCGCCGGGTCGCGAGCATTCGAGACTGATTTCTCCGAGGTGCATTTCGTTCGAGGAAAAGTACGTATAGGGCGAATCGTGCTTGTACAGCGCGCCGACAGCGGGGTCACGAAAGAGCACGCACCCGCAGCCATACGGCTGGAGCCCGTGCTTGTGGGGATCGATCACGATCGAGTCGGCTTCGCCGATGCGGTCGAAGGCCGCTCGCGCTTCCGGAGCGAGATTGTCCGCGAGCGTGAAGTAGCCACCATAGGCGCTGTCCACGTGAACGCGGAAGCCAAAGGTCTCGCGCAGGCGCAGAATTTCCGGCAAAGGATCGACCGCGCCGACGCCGGTTGTGCCGAGCGTCGCGACAACACATCCGATATCTCCGCGCATCGCGCGTTCCTCGAGCGCCTCCGCATCGAGACGGCCTCGCGCGTCGACCTGCAGCTTTTCGAACGGCAGCTTGAGGACGCCACTGATCCGTTCGTGCGTGTAGTGCGCCTGGCCTGACGCCAGAATCGTCCTGCCAGGCTGAAGCTGTCCGGCAACCCAGAGAGCTTCGAGATTCGCCATCGTCCCGCCACCAGTCAGGTGTCCCAGATGTGCGTCCCAGCCGAACAAGGTGGCGATCTCAGCCACGGCTTCCTTTTCCATCGCCGACGTCGCGCGTCCACCGTCCAGCGCGTGATTGTTGGGATTGATCCACATGGCGAGGGCATACGCGGCGCGAGCGATCGGATGCGGCGGCTTCAGCATCTGTCCGGCGTAGAGCGGGTGAAAGTAGGGGTAGTTGTCCTGCAAGCGCGCGGCGGTCTCGCCAAGCACGGCGGACATGCGGTCCGCGCCTGGCGTCAGAGCCTCGAACTCAGGCAGATCTCCGAAGCCCCTGTCGAGTTGACGAAGAGCTTCGCTGAGCATGGCCAGTGTGCGCGTCTCGAGGAGCATTTCTCTGATTGTGGCGCCAGGTCGGGTATTTGTCCGCACGGCAGAAGAGGCGGAGGCAACATTTACTGCAACGACTCTCATCGGGCATTTCACTGAACAACCGGACGGCGATAGCCGTGAAAGGAGAGAAGGATGGCATCAAAGCCTTTCAAGCTGAAGGAATTCGCGAAAGAGAAAGAACTCGCCGCGTCGGAAAAAATTCTGACGAAGGAGCCGATCAAGGACAAGCACGAGAAAGATAAGCACGAGAAAAACGAGCTCAAGGACAAGCACGAGAAGGAGAAGAGCGAGACCGACAAGGCGCACAAGGACACGAAAGACAGCAAGGATCAGAAAGAGCAGAAGGAACAGAAAGAAAAGCAGGAGAAAGACGGAAAGAACGAGGCCAAGGACAAGCACGAGAAAGAAAAACACGAGAAAGAAAAGCACGAGAAGGAGATCAAGGACCACAAGGATATTTCTCCGAAGGAGTCCGCGCCGAAAGAAACGCTCGCGAAGGAAATCATCAAAGAGGCCGTACTCGAAAAAGTCCAGAAAGACATCGAGACGCTGCCGGTCGTCGAACCGGGACAGCCGGTGGAGGCGGCCGCCGCAATGGCCGGCGCCGCGGAACCGGCGGGGTTGAAGATCATCGAGCACAAGGTCCATAAGGAGAAAGTCGAGAAGCCCGAGAAAGAGAAGTTCGAAAAGACCGAGAAGCACGAAAAGTTCGAAATCAAGGAACTGGAGAAGATCATCGGCGACGGTAAGTTCTTCGAAGGGCCGATCGGCGGTCCGGGAGATCCGGTCCTTGAGGCGCGGCTGAGCGCGCTCGAAGCATCGATGGCGCAACTGATGCACTTCATCCCGGAGAACCTGCGGCCTGATCTGACCAAAGGCGCGCTGCGGCAGGAGCCTGACGTCGCTGCGAAGCCGGCGGAGCCAGGCGCGCCTGGGGCGCAGGCGGAACCTTCCGCTGAAGCGCCGAAGGCCGGCACGGAGACTGCCCGCAAAGAAGGCGAGAAGAAGAAGTGAGAGGGAACGGGACAGGCCATAAGGCCTGTCCCTCACGGAAGGTTAACCAATGTGGATCGTACTTTGTTCTTCTCATGACACCGCGGCAATGTGGGCGTTCGAAGGATTGCGGCGGCGCGGGCTGGCTCCTCTCGAACTCGTCACGACCGAGGCTCTCGCTTACAGCCGTCTGTGGGAGCACCGAATCGGCGGAGATGGCGCGCACATCCGGATCGGGCTGCAGGATGGCCGCATGCTTTGCTCGTCCCGCATCCGGGGCGCGCTGAACCGGGTACTCACGCCGGCGCAGGATCTGCTGCGGCACGCCGTGCCGTCGGATCGGGATTATGCGTTCGCGGAGATGCAGGCGTTCTATCTGAGCTGGCTGAAGGCTCTGCCGGGCGCCGTCATCGGAACGCCGATGCCGCTCGGAATGTCCGGCGCCTGGCTGCACGCATCGGAATGGGCCGTCAAAGCGAGTGAGGCCGGATTCAATGTCCCGCGTTACCGGCAAAGCGGGCGCGATCCGGTGGAACGCGGATATTTTCCGCTCGCGCCTGCGGACGCACTACGGACAAGCGTTGTCGTATTGGGCAACGAGGTCTTCGGTCCGCCCGTGCCCGGCGCGGTTCAGCGGGCGTGTGCGCGGCTGGCGAGACTGGTTGGAACCGATCTGCTCGGCGTCGATCTGTATCAGGGTGAAAGGGGCGCATGGCTGTTTTCGGGCGCGAGTCCCGCGCCGTACCTGCCTGACGGGGGCGACGCGCTGCTCGAACATATGGCCGGGCTATTGAAGAAGGGAGAATGCCAATGATCTTGCTTTGCGGAATACCGTCCGAGACGCCATTGCGGATGGTCGCAAGGAGACTCGAAGCGGCCGATGCGGAGTATGTGATGTTCAACCAGCGCGAGTTCGAGGCGTGCGATATCTGGTTCGAAGTGGACGCGGGAGAGATTCGAGGCGAACTGCGAATCCGGGAGAAAGTCTGGCCGCTCGAAAATTTCCATGCGGTTTATCCGCGGCTCATGGACGATCGGTGTCTGCCGGAACTCGAGGCTGAGCCACCTGAATCGACGCTGCGAACATACTGCCGCGGTTTCCACGACACGCTGACGCGATGGATGGAGATCGCGCCGGCGCGGGTGGTGAACCGATGCGCGCCCATGGCGACGAACGGCTCGAAGCCCTATCAATCGCAACTGATTCGAGAGCAGGGTTTCCTTGTTCCGGAGACGCTGATCACGAACGATCCGGCGCTGGCGCGCGAGTTCCGGGCGCGGCACGGGCGGGTGATCTACAAGTCGATCAGTTCGGTTCGTTCGATCGTTCAGACCATGAGCGACGAGGACGATGCGCGGCTGGAACACCTGCGCTGGTGTCCGGCGCAATTTCAGGCGTTCGTGGACGGTACGAACGTCCGGGTACATACGATCGGCGATGAAGTGTTCGCGACCGCCGCATGTACGGATGCCACGGACTACCGGTACGCAGCCAGCCAGTGCGGAGAGCCCGCCGATCTGCAGGAGGCCGAGTTGTCCGAGGAACTGGCGCAACGCTGTCTGCGCTTGTCGAAGTCGCTGGGGCTGGACTTTGCCGGGATTGATCTGAAGATCACTCCGGACGACGAAGTGTATTGCTTCGAGGTCAATCCATGCCCGGCCTTCAGCTATTACGAAGCGAACGCGGGGCAGGAAATCTCGGCGGGGGTGGCGCGGTATCTGATGCGGGGCTCGACTATCTCAGGTCCGCTGCCGCCAGCATTTCCAGAAACTGCCGCCGTGTTCGCATGTCGATAGACTGCGCCACGAGTTTACCGTCGCGATTGTAGACGAAGCTCTTCGGTATGCCTTCGATCGCCATGAGCTTGTTTACCTTGTCGCCCGGATCGAGCAGGATCGGGTAGCTCACGTCGTGCTGCGCCAGATAGGCTTCCACCTTGTCTTTCTCTTCGTCTGAAATGGCGAGAATGACAAGGCCCTGGTTGTGGAATTGCCTGTAGAGCGCGTCGAGATCCGGCATTTCCTTGCGACAGGGAGGGCACCAGGTGGCCCAGAAGTTCACGAGGACCACCTTGCCCTTCAGGCCGCGGAGGCTCCATGCGTGGCCCTGAAGGTCGGTAAGCGTGAAATCGGCCTGCTGCCGGCGTTGTTCTTCGGACTCGAGCCGCGCCATGGCCGCGGCGAGGAGGGGATCTCCGGCGGGGATCTGCACGTGCTCGTAACGGATCAACTGCGCGAGCGTCAGGTAAGGCGCTTCGGGCATGTTGCCTTTGGCGACAGCGGCTGGTTCGCGCAGGGTTTCCCAAAGCGTGGTCGCGACCTCCTGCAGGCTATCGCGGCCGAAGTCGCCTTCGGTGGAGAGGTTCGCGAGACCCTCGGCGAGCGAAAGTTTCCGTTCGGTGAGAGGCAGCTTGCGGATCCGGAGCGCCAGTTGTTTCGTAACCGCTCCGCGCTCCGAGTCAGGTACATTTCGGAGCGTCCGGATCTTCTCCGCAACGGGCCGTTCCTGATCGGTCCAGGCGGCTGGTTTCTGCTGCGCGAAAAGCGCGCCCGCGAGTGACAGCCCGAAGAGGATGCGGAGCATGAATATGCCTTCTACGCGGCTTGCGCCAGGACTTTCGCGAGAATGTAAGGGCCTTCCGGAATGACGGCGACTCGTGAACCCGCCGGCAGTCCCGCCAGGGTCGCGGCGACGGCTTCATCGACGCGGTCGAAAGCCGGACCCCAGAGGCTGGCCCGAAGATCTTCCGCGAGTCCCGGAACGCAATAGAAAACGTGCGCGCGAGTGGCGACGAGAGCCAGTTTTTCGAGTTGCCACTGGTCGACGGTGACCGGCGTTCCTTCGATTGCTTTCAGGAACTCGCCGGGATCGCGGTATTCGCCGAGAAGGCGTGAGAACTCGGGGCCGCCGCAGCCTTCGGAGCAGGCGCCGACGACCAAAATCCGGCCGCCGTTGCGGACAACATGCGACGCTGCCGTGATCCCTTTGATGCACTGGTAATACGTGAGGTCGAGGGGATAGCCGGCGCCTGTAGTGATCACGGCGTCCACCGGTTCTTTCAGCTTCTGCAGAAGGACGTGAGAGACAAACTCCACGCCCTTGCGGTGCGCCTGCACGGGATTTCCCGCAAATACGGCCGCGATGCCGCGGTCGCGCGACAAAGCCACGTCCACGATGAACTGGTGCCCCGCCATACCCGCGATCTCCACCAGTTCGCGGTGCAGAGGATTTTCTTCAATGGAGCCTTCGACGGCCAGCGGTTCACGCATGAAGCGCGGGCTGTGAATGACCTTGATCGTCTCCTGGGCCGCGAGGCCGGGCACAACGAGTTTCCGGCCTCCGGAATATCCGGCCATCAGATGCGGTTCGATGAACCCGAGGCTGAGACGCAGATCGGCCCCGGCAAATCGCTCGTCGATGTATGCAGGCGTGCCGGCCGCCGACGTTCCGAGATACCGATGTTGCGACAGTTCGCGGGCGTCGTGATTTTCGACGCGGTAGTCGCGCGCGACTTCTTCGCCCACGATTTCGCGGATCTCGGCGGGCGTCGCGGGCCGGTGCAGTCCGGTGGCGATCAGGATGACGATGTTCTGCCGCGCGATGCCGGCCGCTTCGAGCCGCCGGAGGACAGGCGGCAAGACTTTGCGGTTCGGGGCCGGCCGGGTGATGTCGCAAACGGAGATCGCGGCGGATTTCTTTCCGTGCGCGAGTTCCGTCAAGGGTGGCGTACCGATGGGATGTTCGAGCGCGTGTTCGATTGCCCCGATCTGATCATCGAGAGAAACGGCGGATTTGGCATCGAGTACTACGTATTCGAAGCCGTCCGGCAGTTCGATTTCCGTTCCCTGTTTTCCAAATGCGAGTTTCAGGATGCGTGGCATAGTCAGCGGCCGGTGAAGGAAGGGGGACGCTTCTCGAGGAAATGCGCCACGCCCTCTTTAAAATCTTCGCATTCGAGGCTGGCCAGCATTTCGCGTTCGGATGTATCGAAGGCCGCGGCGAGCGGCTGCGAGAGCGCTTCGTAGACCTGCCGCTTGATGACGCGGGCGGAGCGGGGACTGACATTCGAGGCCAACTCCTGTGCGTAATCATGGACGGACGCGGCGAAGTCAGCCTCCGGGAGCACGCGATTTGCGAGGCCCATGCACAGCGCTTCCGGAGCGTCGATGAGTCGCGCGGAGAGCAACAAGTCGAGCGCATTGCCCAGACCGACGATGCGCGGGAGCATCCAGGCGAGGCCGAATTCGGCAATCAGTCCGCGGCGCGAGAAAGCCGTGCCGAAGCGGGCAGTCGGAGATGCGAGGCGGATGTCGCAGAACACAGTGAGCGCGAGCCCCAGGCCGACCGCCGGGCCGTTAATTGCCGCGATCAGCGGTTTGGCGATTTCCGGAAGGGGCGCTCTTCTGCCCACCTGTTCCGTATTGGCGGTCAGGCCTTCGGAAACGATCGAATTCAGAAGAGAGAGATCCGCGCCCGCGCAGAAGCCGCGTCCGGAGCCGGTGAGGACGACAACGCGAACAGTGTCGTCGGCGTCAGCCGCGCGCAATGCCGCGTGTGTCTCTTCCGCCATGACGGCTGTCCAGGCATTGAGTTTGTCGGGCCGGTTCAGTGTGACGGTCGCGACTCCATCTGAAACTTCGTAGATGGTTTCCATTGGGTCTATTGATTTTATGGCTTCAGGCGCATGAGCGGGTCGCCGATGACGACATTCATCCAACTCAATCCCGGGATTCCCATATAGAAGCTTTCGGCGAGAGTCCGGCCGGAGGCGTAGGCAGGAAGGACAAATTCCGGCCGCGGACAGAACGGCAGGTACGGCTCGGCGACCTGTCCGGATGCGCCTGACGCGCCTTCGCGAATGTAATCGCCGGTCATGCTTTGCGGCGCGCCCGCGAACCATGTCTTCGGATCCGCCCATGTGCCAAGTTCCCACGTGTCCGGCGGTTGGCTGAACGTCCGGGCGTCGGTTGAGACGTATTCCGTCGCGAGGGCGCCGGGAAGCCATTGGAAGTGACCGAAGCGATGCTTTCGGTCCTTATCGTTGGAACCCCAGGAGGCGTAGCCGATGACTCCCTGAACATTCGACAGCACCGTGGCTGTTTGATCGAGGATCACGCGATCTTTGGGCAGCAGCAGGGCGGCGGTGCGCAGCCACTGGTTGCCGGGCGTCGTTTCGTCCTTTCTGAGATCGATCACGAATTTTCCGGCGTCCCTGGCGGCGAGGGAACGGTCCACCAGGGCTTTCATATCGGACAGGTTGTAAGCATCGAGCCGTGTTACCAGGTACATCGGAAAAAAGGGATGGCGAAAAGGAGTATCGCGCTGGCGGAAAAACGGGTTCGGGATGGCGCCATTGAGCGGAACCGTGACCCCGCGCATTTTCTGGTAGAGGAGAGTCAGTTCCGAATCGACCGCCGCCTGATCCGTCGTGAGTTGTGAGCCGCTTGTCCCCGCAACTTTCAGCGGCACGCCTTTGGTGAGGACGATGTAGAGAATCTTTTCCTGCAGGCGATGCTGCGTCAGATATTTCGCGATCGGGGCTTCGACCTGCGCGCCATAAACAGAGCGAGTGATCTCTTCGGCTGCCGGAGCGTCGATGGCGCACAGATTGCCCGGCGGAATCGCACGACGGCGCATATAGTACTCGCCGATCTGCCGTGAGACAGGCGAGCGTTTATTGACGACGACGAGGACTTCTCCAGGAGCCTGGGCAGCGAGGTTCGAAGCCGCGAAAAGCAGAAGGAAAAGAAGCCGGGGCACTACTGCAGCGACTTGAGGAAAGCCACGATCGCTTCGGCGTCTTCGTGTTTGAGCGTATACGCCGGCATCGGCGGTCCGGGTTTCGTGCCGCGAGGCGTTTTGCCGGTCTCGAGGAAAGTGATGAGGCCCTCCTCGGTCCACCGCTTCCAGATGGGTCCGTTCGGAGTGATGTCCGGCGCTGCCGAATGCCAGCCGGGTACCGGCGCTGCCGGCGCGAGATTGAGCGTGGATCCTTTCATCCACATGGATTTGATGAAGTTGCCATTGTCCATTTTGGGAGTGTGGCAATCCTGACATCTGGCCACCTCTTCGACGAGGTACTTGCCACGGGCGACCTTGTCGTCCTGCCCGGAGGCCAGCATCGCAAAGCCGGCCAGTACGACAGGCGCAGCGGACCATAACTTTCGCATTGTGTTCATGCTAACCATTCATGGCGCTACGGCGCAACGGACGGTTACGAAACCTGCCCCGGCCGGTTTGCTAAAATGCCTTCAAATTAAGCAACCGTGAAAACCGCGTTGTTGAGCCGCTTGATTGGGCGGTCGAGCAGATGGATTTCGATCAGATTCATACATTTCTCGAAATCGTACGCCTGAAGAGCTTTTCGAAAGCCGCTCAGACGTGTTATCGCACGCAACCGGCCATCAGCGCTCAGATCCGGCAACTCGAGCATGAATTGAAGGCAGAGTTGTTCGAGAGGTTCGGAAGCCGTATTTCCCTGACGACGGCGGGCAAGCTTTTCGCGCAGTACGCCGAGCAGATGATGGATTTGCGGCGGCAGGCGCAGAACGCCCTGAACGAGCTCGAGACGTCCCCGCGAGGCGAACTCGTAATCGCGGCCAACGAAGCGACCTGTATTTACGTGCTGCCGTCCGTTTTCGCCGAATACAAAGGCCAGTTCCCCGGGGTGCAATTGCAGGTGAACCGCTCCTATGGCGCGAGAATTGTGGAAGCCGTGATGGAAAATGTGGCCGATTTCGGTCTTACGCAGCTTCCGGTGGCCGAAAAACGGGTGCAGGTGGTCGATATTTATCGCGACGAGATCCACTGCGTGGTACCGGCGGGGCATCCGCTGGCCCGGGCCGAGCGAGTCAGTTGCGAAGACGTGATTCCATACCTGTTGCTGCTTCCGCAGTCCGGCATGACCCGGAACCGCCTTAACGCCTGGTTCGAGAAAGTGGAAGACGACGTCCAGATTTCGATGGAACTGGATTCGACCGAAACCATGAAGCGCTTTGTGGAAGCCGGTCTGGGAATCAGCTTTCTGTCCGCTTCCAACTGTCGCGAGGAAGTAGCGGCCGGAACGCTGCGATCCATCCCACTCGCTCCCGAGCCGATGATCCGGAAGCTCGGTTTGATTTACCGTAAAGACAAGGCGTTATCCAAAGCCGCGCTGGGCTTCATTCAGGTGATTCTGGCGCACTTCGGGACGCCCACCAACGCGCCATCGCGGTTCCCCGCCGCGATCGCCGGCTGATATTCATGACTTGCCCCCGTTGTTCCGCTGAATTCGACCCGGACATAGCCGAATGCCCTGAGTGCGGCGTGCAACTGGCGCGCAAGGTCTCGGGCGTGATGAAGACATCGGCCGTGATGATCGCAACGGGCGACGAGCGTGGCTTCTATCGCTCGGTTCAGGATGTGCCGGAACCCCTTCGGCGGCAGTTGATCGAGATTACGAACAGCGCCAATTCCGGTACCATTGTGATCGCCGATCGCGCCGGGAAAGAGCAGATAACGCAGAGGCTCGCCCGGCGTGAGAGCGCCCGGGAACACGTCGCGCCAACAGAAGTGGCTGCTTCGCCGGAGCCGAAACGGCGGATTCTCGGGCTCTCGTGGATTGTCTGGGCCGGCTTCCTGCTGGTACTGGTGGCTGCTGGCGTCATCACGGCAATGTTCGTGATTCACTGGTAAAAGAAAATGGCGAAGCGAGCGGTGGTATTTGGGGCATCGGGGCAACTGGGCGTCGAGTTGTGCGCTGAACTCGGACGGCGGGGATATGACGTGCATGCGTTCGAGCGCGCGAAACTCGACATTACAAACGCGGAGAGGGTAGAGCGGACGATCGCGACGCTCGATCCGGGCGTGGTCTTCAATGCCGCGGCGTACAACCAGGTGGACGTGGCGGAGCGGGAACCGGTGGCCGCGTTTGAGGCGAACGCACTGGCCGTTCGCAATCTGGCGCTGGCGTGCCGGCAGAACGATGCCCGGCTGGTTCACTTTTCAACGGACTACGTTTTCGATGGCACGCTAGGCAGGCCGTATGCGGAGACGGATGCGGTGCATCCGCTGGGCGCCTACGCGGTGTCGAAGCTGGCCGGAGAGTTGTATGCGCAGGCGTATCTGGAGCGCCCGCTGATCGTTCGAACTTCGGGCGTGTTCGGGCCGGGAGGGCTGCGGACGGCGCGCGGGAATTTTCCGGAACTGATGCTTCGCCTCGCGCGCGAGGGGAAGCCGATTCGCGTCGTCGAGGACCACGTGGCATCTCCCACGTATGCCCCGGCGCTGGCCAGCCGGTCCATCGATTTATTCGAACGGGATCTTGCCGGTGTGTTTCATGTCGGCGGTGGCGAGCCGATCTCGTGGTTCAAATATGCCGGGCTGATCTTCGGGAAGGCGGGAATTTCCGCGGATCTCTGCCCGACCAACGAGCGCGAGTATCGGACAGCGGCGCGCCGGCCGAAGTTTTCGGCGCTCGATAACGCCCGGATGCGGGAATGCGGGATAGCCCCGATGCCGCCGCTGGCGGAAGCTGTTGCGAGCTACCTGGCGGCCCGAGGTTAGCGGCAGCGCTCTCGATTACTGGTTCGCCGGCATCGCATAATAGCCCTTGCGAACCTGGACTTTCAGATCCTTATCGTGGGTTCGAAGGTCGATCTTGCGATAAGACCCGTCTTTCTGGCCGTTGGTTGGCGTGTACCCGATCAGGTACTGAGTGCGCATCTCCTGCTGGATCTGCTGGAAGATGGAGTCGAGGGAGTTTTTTCGGTCCACCTGAAACAGACGTCCGCCGGTTTCCTCGGCCATATGCTTGAGAACGCTGGAGCCGCCGTAACCCATCCCGAAGCCACCGTAGAACTGTCGATCGACGTAGAGAATGCCGTAAATGATCGCGTCCGATTTCTGGGCTGCTTCAATGGCGGCCTTTTCATTCAGCGTGCTGCCCTGGTCTTCACCGTCGGTGATAAGAATAATCGCTTTGCGTCCGACTTCCTTCGCGAGCATGTCATTGGCCGCCAGGTAAACAGCATCGTAGAGAACCGTGCCGCGCTGGTGCGACATGGTCGGGACCGGCCCTGAATTAATACCGGAAAATCCGCCATTCAATTTCAGACGTCCCAATCCCTCCTGCAGCAGATGAGGCGAACCTGTAACGTCCTGGAGAAGTTCGGAATCGGCTCCGAAGCTGATCAGAAACGCGACGTCCTTCTTTTTGAGCACGCTGGAGAAGAAGGATGCGGCAGCGCTGCGCTCGACCTCGACCAGATTCCGCTGACTGTTTGAAACATCGACGAGCAGACCAATGGTCAGGGGCGTATCGGTTTCGCGGCTGAAATACTTGATGGTTTGCTGCTTGTTGTCTTCGGCGAGGTCGAAATCTTTCTTTTCGAGATTGCCCACGAGTCCGTTCTGCTTGTTGCGGACCGAGCAGTAAAGGTTGACGACATCGACATCGACTTTGATGGGCGCCCCGGCGTCGTCATCGGCCTGCTGATCGGCTTTGGGCGCGACGGGAGGCTGCTGGGCGTTCCCCGGGATCAAAAAGAGCGGCAGTGTGAGCGCGGCCGCCAGCGGGAAGACAACTTTCTTCATAGACGCTTTTCTGAATACAATCAAACGACGCGCGCCGGATAAAGTCTGTTTCACAATGCGTACCGCCCTTCAGCATCTCAAAAAAGATCCGATCCTGGCGAAGATCATCGCCCGGACCGGCCCCTTCGTCATGCAGTACCGCGAGCCGTGCTTCGAGACGCTTGTCCGGTCTATCGTTTATCAGCAGCTGAGCGGCAAGGTGGCGAGCGTGATCTTCGGCCGGCTGCATGCGGCGGCAGGAGAAGAGCAACTCACGCCGGCGGGAATCATGCGGCTCCGGCCGGAACGGATGCGAAAGCTGGGGCTATCGGCGCAGAAAACCCTTTATATCCGTGAACTCGCGAA
>DASZUZ010000469.1:0-3437 GCA_035547415.1 Bryobacteraceae bacterium
GATACGCTGCATCCCTACGGCGACGAAGAAATTGAGTGGGCGTGGGCACGCGCGGGTCGCGACAGCGTCTTTGTGGGTTTAATTCGAAAAGCGTTGCTGAGTTCTTACGAGACGCTTTTTTCGGAAGCGGGTATCAGGATGGCGGCCGCCACCTTCTCCTCGGCCGCTATTCATGCGGCGCTGCGTGTCTGGAGCGCCGCGCCCGCTTCCATTCTTTGTTCTTATACGGATGACCGGGGTCGCACGGAGATCTATGGCGAAAGCGAGGCTCGTCCGGTCTATTCGGCGGAGTTCACGCTTGCGCCGGAGCGGGCGCTGGCCGTAGCGCGAGCCGAATTGCGGCTGCCGCCTGATTATGCCGCGCGCTCACTGACCGAAGCGCTGCCCGCGGTTCGTGGCGATTCCTCACCGATGGCGTTCGCGGCCGCTCTGGCGGCGTCGGCACCGCTCACCGTGAAGTTCGCCAATCTGCTGCCGAAGGAGCGCCGCGCTTCGAGCGCCCGGCATCAATATCTGTTGCCGGGGATACTGGCCGGTTTTCTGCTCGTGGGCGCAGTGGTGGCCTTCGCGGTGATTCCGGCGATTGAAAAGCGGAGTCTGCTGGCGGGCCTGAATGCCGAAACTCACCGGCTCGAGCCCCTGGCGCTCCGGGCGCAGACGCTCGAGAAACGCGCCAATGCGGACCGGCTGCGGACCGGGGCGCTGGACGATCTGCGGCGTCGTCCGCAGGCCGATCTCGATGTGCTGAACGAATTGACTCGCATCCTTCCGGAGAAGGTGTGGACCAATTCGGTCGAGATTTATTCGGACAACGTGGTGATTTCGGGCGAAGCCGATCAGGCGGCTCCGTTGCTGAAGCTGCTCGATTCTTCGCCGCTGTTTCAGAACTCCGAGTTCGCGTTGTCAGTCACGCGTAACGGCAATGGACAAACCGAGCAGTTCCGGATCAAAACGATGCGGCGGAACCGAATCGGGAGGACGACTCCGTGAAGCTGTCCGAACGCGATCGGAAAGCGCTGATCGGACTTCGTGCAGCCGTTTGCCTGGTCCTGATTCTGCGGTACACCGTGCTGAGCGATGCGGCGCCTTCGCAATCGGCGGACGCCGACAGCATTGCCCAGGCGGAACAGCGAGTCTCGCGTCTTCGCCAACTGGCGGCGCTCGTTCCGGCGCGGGCAACCGTCGTCAAGCAGGCCGATGCCGACCTTGCGGACCGCGAGCGAGGGCTGCTCCAGGCCGATACGGCCGCGCAGGCGCAGGCCGCGCTGCTGGAAGTGGCGCGCCGGACAGGCAAAGGCAATCAGATTGACATTCGAGGCGGGGATTTTCCCGCGCCGAAAACCATCGGCGACTATGGCCTGGTCTACGCAACCATTACGTTCGAGTGCCATATCGAGCAACTGGTCAACTTTCTTGCCGATCTTTCGCATCAGCAGGAACTGGTTGTTCCCTCCGAGGAGCGCATTACGTCCGGGCAGGCGAAGCAGAAGACCGTGAACGTGCGGATGGTGCTGGCGGGCGTGGTGCCGAAGAAACTCGTGCCGGAGAAGAAAGGACTCGGGGCGTTTTGAAACCGAGGCTCGTGGCGCTCAACGTCCTGCTTGCAGCCGGGGTGCTGGCCATCGGCTGGCAGGCGCGCGTTCGATGGAACGATGCGCAGGCCGTGCGCAAGGCGAATCTGAATGTGCCGGTGCGCCGCGTGACGCCGCCGCCCGTAACGCCCGTTCCGAAGCCGGAGGCGCCGCCCGCGACGAAGTACGAAGACGTCGCGAAGAAGAACCTGTTTTCGAGCGACCGCAACGCGGACATCATCATCGACCCGCCGAAGATCGAGGCTCCGAAGCCGATGCCTCATCTGCCCGTGGTCTATGGAGTGATGACTCTTCCGAGCGGGACGAAAGCCTCGATGGCCGAGAAACCGGGAGAACCGAGCCGGATGGTGAAGGCAAACGACACGATCGGCGAATTCAAAATTGTGGCGCTCGACGCGCAGAACGTGACCTTCGAATGGAACGGGAAACAACTGCCGCACAAGATCGAAGATTTGATCGACAGATCGAATCCGCAGACGAGTTCGAGCGCGCAGACGGCAGCGGCGCCCAGCGGGCCGGCTGTGCCACCGCCTGCCGCGCCGCAGCCGAAGCCCGTTAATGCCAATCCTACTTCGGCGGATCTGGGTAAGGAACTGACACCGACGGCGCGGGCTTGCCAGCCGGGTGACACGTCGCCCGCCGGGGCCGTGGTCGATGGGTATAAGAAGACGGTTCAGCAGACAATCTTCGGCGCGGTGTGCCGGTGGGTCAAGCAGTAAGTGAACGGACAAACGAAATGAAGAAAGCTATCGCAATCTTTGTAGTGGCCGCCGCCGGTCTCACGGCAGCGCAGACGCAACAAACGACTTCAAAGAAGAAAACAACGAAGACGGTCGTCGCGAAGAAGCCGGCCGCTCCGGTCGCACAACCCCTGACGATTCCGAAAGACGCTGTCGCCAACGCGGACGGCACATACTCTTACACCGACAAGCAGGGAAAGAAGTGGATCTACAGCAAGACTCCGTTTGGCGTTTCCAAAATTGCGGATATGGGCCCCGGCGGCGCGCCGGCGTTTAACGCCACTCCGAAAGAGCAGTTGATCCACGCCACGGATAGCGGCGACACGGTCAAGTTCCAGCGGCAGACGCCATTCGGGACGACGAAGTGGGAGAAAAAGAAATCCGAACTGACCGACGAGGAACGCCGGATTTTCGAGAATCAGCAAGCAAAGCAGCAGAGTCCGGAAACGAAGCCTGAGTGAAGACCACGAGCGAGATGACCAGAGTCCCCGTACGCCGTTTCATCGTACCCTTATGCGTCCTTGCGCTCTCGAGCGCGTTCGGCCAGGCGCCTCAACCAGCGCAGCAGACGCAGCCCGCGCAGACGCCGGGGCCGCGAGTGGTGGGAGCCGTCAATTTCAATAACCAGCCACTGCTCGAAGTCATCAATGTGCTCGCTCAGGAGCTTCATATCAATTACATCCTTGACGCGGCGGTCAAGGGCGGCACGGTCACTATCAACACTTACGGAACGGGTCAGGGCGTGGAACTGCGGCCGCTGTTCGAGACGATTCTGCGGATGAATAATCTCGCCATGGTGCAGGCGGGCGACATTTACCGCATTATTCCCCTGGCGAATATTGCGAGGCAACCGATCGACCCGGTTTCGCAGACGGATCCCTCGAAGATTCCCGACGATGAGCGCCTGACGCTGAATCTGGTTTTTCTGCGTTACGTCACGTCGGCGGAGATGGTGAAGGTGCTGACTCCGTTTATCGGCGATGGCGGCCAACTGCAGAGTTACGATCCGGCAAACCTGCTGATTATCCTCGATAACAGCCGCAACATGCGCCGCACGCTCGAACTGATCGCCATGTTCGACAGCGACACGTTCGCGGGCCAGAGA
>DASZUZ010000470.1:0-3233 GCA_035547415.1 Bryobacteraceae bacterium
AATGTTCTAAATCCGGGGCGCGCCCGTTACTTCCAGAAGTCCGTGGAGATGGGGCGGAAAGAGACTGGCCAGACTCTGGCTATAGTATCGCCGCGGTACGTGTCGGCTTCGACCACCATCTCCCAGGACTCCGGAGAACCATTCTTTCTCCATTGCTCATCGAGAAGCCGGAGTCCCTCCACCGAGGAGAGCATGGTTGCGATGCTCACGGGAGAGCGCCCGAGGAGAAGAAGCGAACGGGTACGTTCCGGACGCGGCGGGAGTAACGCAATGATCCCTGGATAACGGATGCGGTCGGCAGAGTAGTCGACTTCCCGGAACTCCGGCGTCTCACCCGCGAGGGGATGGAGGTTCAGGATCACATCGGGCTCCACCCGCTCGATATAGAAGTTCAGTTTCCGCGAGATCTGTTCGAGATAGGCGGCCGTGCGCGGCATCCCGATGAAGATCGTGTTGCGGGTAGCGAATGAATCGGCGGCGAGTTTCCGCGATTCAATGATTTCGATTTGCGCGATCCTGCCCTGCAGAAACTGAAGAAGGCGGACGCCGGCATTCATCTCCGGAGCGCCCACATAGTTTTGCGACAGCGTGGGCGGCCCCCACTTCGCAGCCAGCTCCCGCAGCGAAGGCGAAGAGGGCCAGTTCGAGAATTCCGAGACGCTCAGGTCCCGCACGTTGAACCCGTGATCCGGCCAGAAAAAGTACACGGGGCTGGGGATGACGATCTCGACCGGCTTCGACGAAACCAGAAACGATTGCCAGAAGCGCGGCAAAGGCGGCGTGGTGGCGGAAGCGGACGTTTCGAGCGCGCGAACCCGGATGAACAGCGCAATGCAAACGATCAATAGCGCGACGAACGCCACGGCAGCGGGGATGGCGTACTTGCGCGGGATGGCTTCGAGACGCGGCTGCGCCCGGTTCTGCGGCTGTTCATAAGTCCACTGAAGGTCATGACGGCCGAGCGGAATCGTGAGCCGGAGAGGGAAGGAGTCCCCGGCCGCCTCATAGAACTCTTTTAGTTTGGCGCGCAGGCGCGAGATCTGCACCCGAACAGTCGAATCGGTGCGGGGGTCGAAAGTCGAAGGGCGTCCGAGTGCGTCGATCGCGACAGCGTATTCACTGATGGGCTCCCCCTGATGCTTCCACAGGTACAGCAGGAGAGTGCGCATCATCGGCGCGGACCGGAACGTTTCGCTTTCGACGATCTGCGCTACGAGGTCATCGAGCGGCACCGACGGCTTTTTCGAAAGGATCTGCATGGACCCGACTGCATCAGTTTACGCCGGGCAGAATCTTACCGTACTTCGGAACCAGTACTTTATTGGTGAACTCATCGTGCTCTTTCAGGTCGTCCATCGCTTCGCGAAGATGCATCTGCTTCACAATGGCGATCACCTGTTCCCTGCCCTCTTTGCCCCAGGCTTCGCGTTCGGCGGCATTGGCCGGCAGCGCGGGTTCGCGAGCGCTGCCGTGAGCCATGACGTCGGGAACCCAGGAGCCGAGCGCGAGACTGCCGGAAAAACCCAGTTTCGACAATCCCGCGAGCCCCTTGTTCTCGGGAACGGCCCCGGCAGGAACGGATTCGGCGTGCCCGTAGTCACCCTGGACGGGGATGTCTTCTATCCTGCCGGCGATATAGTGCGTCCCGTACATCAATTTCGATCTGACTTCGGGAGTGATTTTCAGCCTCGGCAGGTAAGCATCCATATCGATATAAAGGATCGGAACGTGCGTCTCGTCGAAAAATTCCCGGACCATCGTACCGGCGGTAAGAGGAGCCGGGCCCTGTCCCATCGAAAGATAGACCTGCCGGCGGAACCCCTGCTTCAGAAGTGAGTCCGCAATGGCGCGCAGATACCCGATTCCCTGCGTGGGCGTGATATTGACGGTGGCAGGCGCAACCATTGTGGTGCCGGGGTAAGACCAGATCAGACCGGGCATGTACAGCGCATCGAGTTCGTCCGCCATTGCGATGGCCATCCCGAGAGGCGAAACGTAATCGCGATCGCTCGGCATGATTCCGTTCGTCTCCACGGCGCCTACCGGGATGAATATGATGTCGCTCCTCTTCAGGTAATTGGCCACCTGGACCTGACTCAGCCGGGTCAGGTCGCGGGTATGCAGTTTTCGCACCTGCCCGAAGGCATGTGGCAGCGCAAAGCTGGCCGCCAGGAGCAACGCTCCAACGGAAGAATATCTGGACGTCCGGAACATGTTATCGCTCCTTCGAAGGCGCTTACGCGCGCGTCTGAACATCGCAATTATCTCCACCCGCAATGGCTTTTACAATCCCGATTTGCATCCAAACGCGGTCCGGTGTACCGGACGGTCCCAGGCGCGTCTTCCGGAAAACGCGATATGATCTCAGACCTGAGCCGCTTTACGGCCGACATCGCGAAGGATCTCCTTGTGCGCGCTCTTCTGAGGATCTGCTCTTGTTTCGCCGCCGCACTGGCGTTTTGCCTGGCGCAGCAGCGGCCCTCGCCGCCCGCCGGCCCGAATCCGTTTGACACGCCCGAGGGCCGCCAGGACGGCGCGGCGTTGTTCCAGACGCACTGCGCTTATTGCCATGGATCACATGGCGAGGGCGGCAGGGGCGCCGATCTTACTTCGGGGGTATACCGGCACGGAGGTTCGGACGGCGAGTTGTATGTGACCATTCGCAACGGGATTCCGGGAACCGAGATGCCGACGGTTCGCGCGAGCGATGACGAAGTGTGGAAGATCGCCGCTTTCGTAAAGAGTCTCGGCTCCGCGGGACTGGCTGAAAAGGCGCCCGGAGATCCGGCCGCGGGCAAGTCGATCTACGAAGGCAAAGGACAATGCAGCGCATGTCATTCGATCAATGGCGAAGGCGGTAACCTGGGGCCCGATCTGACCGACGTCGGCCGCCGCCGCGGCCTGCGATTTCTGACTGAAGCGCTGGTGACGCCGGAAGCAGAGGTCCCCGTTCCTTACCGGGCTGTGCAGGTTGTGACCCGATCGGGACAAAACGTCGGTGGAATCCGGCTGAACGAGGACGACGGTTCGATTCAGTTGCGGGATGCGCGTGGAGATCTGCGCTCCTTTCTGAAGCAGGACGTCAAAGAAATTCGTCGAGACAAGCCGTCGCTCATGCCTGCCTACGGGAAGACTTTGGACCAAAGCGAACTGGAGAATGTCGTGGCCTACCTGAACTCATTGCGGGGTGCCCAATGAAAAATGTTTTTCGGTTCTTTCCCTCCGCTCTCCTG
>DASZUZ010000471.1:0-6283 GCA_035547415.1 Bryobacteraceae bacterium
ATCAGTCTGGGACAGGCCGCACTTGCCGCATTCACACTGGCGCAGGAATGCCATGCATGAACTCTCCATTGCGATGAGCATCCTCGACGCGGCTGAGGAGGAAGCCGGGAAGCACGGGGGCGGGCGGGTGTCGGCGATTTACATTCGGGTGGGCGCGCTTTCGGGCATCGTGCCGGATGCGTTGCAGAATGCTTACGAACTGGCTCGCGAGGCCACGCCTCTCTCGGACTGCCGACTCGTGATTGAAGAAACGCCAGGGCCTGACCTGCTCGTTTCGGCGCTGGAGTTCGCCGCATGAGTTCCGTTCCGCGGATTGTCGAAGTCCGGCGCAACATTCTGAAACACAACGACGAGGTCGCGCGGGCTCTGCGCGCGCGTTTCGAAGATGCCGGCGTGTTCGTGGTGAGTCTGGTTTCGAGCCCCGGTTCGGGGAAAACAGCGTTTCTCGAGAAGACTCTCACGATGCTGCGCGCATCGTACCGCCCCGCCGCTCTGGTGGGCGATCTTGCGACCGACAACGACGCCGCGCGTCTCGCCCGCAGCGGTGCACCCGTCCGGCAGATCACAACCGGCACGGTGTGTCATCTCGAAGCCGCGATGGTCGAAAAGGCGCTCGCGGACTGGAGTCTGCCGGACCTGGATTTTCTTTTCATCGAAAACGTGGGCAATCTGGTGTGTCCCTCGTCGTTCGATCTGGGCGAGAACCTGCGCCTGGTGCTCCTCTCCGTGACGGAAGGTGAAGACAAGCCGCTGAAGTATCCCACAATCTTCCATGGCGCCGATCTTGCGATTGTGACGAAACTCGATCTTGCCGAAGCGGTGGAATTCGATCGTGACGCGCTCGAGCGGAACATTCATGCTGTCGCTCCGGAAATGCCGGTTCTGTATGTCTCCGCGAAATCTGGCGCGGGAATGCAGGAGTCGATGGATCGATTGATTCGTCAGCGGCGATGAATCTTTACCGCTGTCCGGTCGAGAGCGGCGAGATTGATTTTTCCGCACATGGCCATGTCGCGGGCGAACCCGGACTGAATCAGTTCAATGACGTCCTGCACGCCCTGCGCACCGTAGCCCGAAAGTCCCCACACGACGGGGCGGCCGAGCAGAACCCCGCTTGCCCCGAGCGCCAAAGCCTTGAAGACATCGCTGCCGAGGCGGAAACTGCCATCGATCAGGACAGGCGCCTTGCCGCCGACCGCGTCGGCGATGGCGGGAAGCATCTCGATCGGTGAAGCGATTCCGGTGATCGGCCGCGGCGAATAATTCGAGACGACGATTCCCTGCATCCCCCTGTGGAGAGATTCCTGCGCCTCTTCCGGGCTCATGACACCCTTCAGCAACACGGGAACGTCAATGCCTTTTCGCAGCCGATCGATTGCGGCCCAATCGATACCCGCCGTCTGCGCCAGGCTCGATGCGTCGGCCGGACCTGCAGTGACGCAGAGAACCTTACAACCCGCATCCACGGCCTTCTTCACGCGCTCACGCAACTCGCCGGTTTCCGCTTCCAGGTAGACCTGATACCAGACCGGCATCTTCGTTTCGGCCGCAATCCGGTCGATCGGATAACTGGAGTGGTCCGCCACGATCATGGCGGCTTTCGCGGCGGAAGCGCCGCGGGCCATCTCCAACTCTCCGTCCGGATGGAACCGCTTCATTTGGGAGATCGGACCGGCGAGGATTGGCATGAAGTGGCTCTGGCCGAACAGATGAGCGGTCAGGTCCATCTGCCGTGTATCCACCATCATTCGCGGCCGCAGAGTAATGCGGTCCAGCGCCCCCCGCTCGCTGTCGGAAATCAGCGCGAACGTCAGGGAATCCAGTTTGCGTTGCGCGGTCGCTTCGAACTCCGAGGCATTCACCAGCTCCTGCGGAGGAGGAATTCTCCCCGGAGGCTCGCCGATCAGCTTCTGCGCCTTCGATGCCTCCGAGCCCGCCAGTAATGAAGCCCAGGCTGCGAGGGATTGGCGTCTTGTGACCGGTATGCGCATCCCCGCGTTATTTCACGGCGATTACGACGTAATCCGGCCCGACCAGATGCTCGACCCGGGTCTCGCGGAAGCCAGCCTCTTTCAGCCAGCCCTGGCAGTCGGCGCCGCTGTAGTCGAAGCCGTCCGGCGTTTCGATCAGCATGTTTAGACTCATGAGGAGGCCGAAAGCATTCCTGGACCGATCGTCATCGATCAGGGAATCGTAGACCGCGAAGGTTCCGCCTTCCGGCAGTGCCTCATAGGCCTTGCGCACCAGCATCTTCTTCGTTTCGAGGCCCCAGTCGTGCAGAATGTGGCCCATCAGAATCACATCGACGTTCGGGAGCGCATCTTTGAAAAAGTCGCCTGGCTGGAATCGCAGACGGTCATTCACGCCGTTTTCCCGCGCGTATTCCTCGAAGACAGCGCTCGTCTGCGGAAGATCGAAGCCGACGCCAGTCAGGTGCGGATGCTGCAATGCGACCTGAACGGCAAGGTCGCCCTGCGCCGTCCCGATATCGGCGTAGGTCGAGTAACGGTCCCAGGGAAGCAGGCGGGCGATGGCCAGGTTCGCTCCCCGGCTGATGCCCGTCATGCCGCGCAGGAACGTGCGGAGCCGGGCCGGATCGGAATAGAGCGTTTCGAACGTAGAAGGGGAGCCGTCGCGAGCTTCGTTCTGCGGCAGGCCGGTGCGGAGCGCCTCGGTCAGGTTCGCCCAGAACGGGTAGAGACGCGCGTTGGCCATCTCCAGAATGCCGCCCACGTAAGCCGGATTTTCCTTGTCCAGAAAGAGTTGCGTGTCCGGCGTGTTGCTGTAGACGCCATTCTGGCGCGAGAGGAAACCGAGCGCGAGCAGCGCATCGAAGAAGTCGCGCGCCCCGCGCTCGTGCAGGCCGAATTTGCTTTGCAATTCGGCGAGAGTCAGCGGTTGGCGCGAGAGTTCGGTGAAGATTCCCAGTTCGATCGCGCTCAAAAGCGTCTTGGACGACCAGAATGCCAGTCCGGTCTGGAGAATCCGTTCGGGTGAGATGTGCGTTTCCGCGGCGGCTGCCTGAGACATTCGACTTCAGATTCTATCTCAGGCCGGAACGGGCTAAACGACGATCTCTTTGACCACGTTTGCCTTCTCGACGCCGGTGAGGCGCACGTCGAGGCCCTGATAGTTATGCGAGAACCGCTCGTGATCGATCCCGAATTGATGCAGGATGGTCGCCTGGAAATCGCGTACATGCACGGGGTCGCGGACGATGTTGTAGCTGAAATCGTCGGTTTCGCCGTGGACCACGCCGCCTTTGATCCCGCCGCCGGCCATCCAGAGACTGAAGCATCGGGGATGGTGGTCGCGGCCGTAGTCGGTGTGGGTCAGTTTGCCCTGCGAGTAAATGGTGCGCCCGAATTCGCCGGCCAGAATGACGAGCGTGTCATCCAGCATGCCCCGCTGCTTCAGGTCCTGCACAAGCGCCCAGCAGGGCTGATCGATCTCCTTGCACTGCGCGGGAAGCACTTCGGGCAGGTTGCCGTGAACGTCCCAGCCGCGATGGTAGACCTGCACGAAGCGGACGCCGCGCTCGGCGAGACGCCGGGCCATCAGGCATGTCTGCGCGAAGGAACCTGGTTTGGCGCGCGCGTCTTCGCCGTACATTTCCCAGGTGCTCGCCGGCTCTTTACTTGTGTCGGTCAGTTCGGGAACGGAGGCCTGCATCCGGAAAGCCATCTCATACTGCGCGATGCGGGTCTTCGTTTCGGGATCGGCGAGCTTGCTATAAGTGATCTCGTTCATCCCGGCCAGCCCGTCGAGCATGGCCCGGCGCACGTCGGTCGAGACGCCGTCCGGATTGTTAATGAAAAGCACCGGATCGCCGGAGCTGCGGAGGCTGACGCCTGCGTAACGTCCGGAGAGAAATCCCGCGCTCCAGAGCCGCGCCGAGATCGCCTGTACATTGGCTTTCGGATGATAATGCTTCGCCTGCAGGACCACGAAGGCGGGCAGGTTTTCGTTCATGCTGCCGAGGCCGTAGTTCAGCCACGCCCCGATGCAGGGCCGTCCCGCGATCATGAAGCCGGTCTGAAAGAACGTGATGGCGGGCTCGTGGTTGATGGCCTCCGTGTGCATCGACCGGATGATGGCGATATCGTCCACCATGCGCGCGGTGTAGGGAAGAAGCTCCGAGACCCAGGCGCCCGATTTGCCATATTGCGCGAATTTGAAGATGGAAGGGGCGATGGGGAAGCGGCTCTGGCCGCTGGTCATCGTGGTGAGTCGCTGGCCGCGGCGGATGGAATCGGGCAGGTCCTTGTCGAACATCTCCGTCATCAGCGGCTTGTAGTCGAACGTTTCCATCTGCGGCGGCGCGCCGACAAGATGGAGATAGATGCAGCGCTTCGCCTTCGGCGCGAAATGGGGCAGACCGGGCAGACCGCCGATTGCTTTAACTGGCGCGGCGCCCGCGGCGCTGGCCTTCTCGCCTCCGAGCAACGAGGCGAGCGCGAGGGCTCCGATTCCCTGCGCGCCGCGCGAGAAGAACCGGCGGCGGGTTTCTTCCTGGACCATGCGGTTCGCGATGGCGTCGAGCGGATGGCGGCCTGGCGCCGTGTTCCGGTGCGACGACTGGTCGATGGCGCGGGCGATCCGCGAATAGTGACCTTCGTGGTCGGGTTTCAGGGGATTCATTTGTTGAGAACCTCGTCCGTATTGAGAAGCTGACTGGTCAGCATCGTCATCGCGGCATAAACAGGCGCGGAGAGCGCGGGATCCGGCTTTCGCTCGCCCTGATTCAGAAATTTCACGGCGTCATTCGGATGCGAATCGTACCAGGATTCAAACCGCTCGAACGACCGCCGGGCAATGGCGCGTTCTTTCACTGTCAGATTGCGAGCGAGCAGCCGGGTCGTGATGAAATCGAGGCGCGCATCGAACTCGGGCAGCGTCTGCATGGCGCGGCCGGCGAGGACGCGCGCGGCTTCCACGAACTGCACATCGTCCATGGTCACGAGCGCCTGCAGCGGCGTGTTGGTTCGTTCGCGGCGCACCGTGCAGGTTTCGCGCGTGGGCGCATTGAAAATCTCCATGCTTGCCGGTGGGGCGGACCGCTTCCAGAACGTGTACATGGAGCGGCGATAAAGGCCGTCGCCGGAGTCGCGCTTGTAATATCGCGTGTTGGATCCGTCCATCGCAACCGCTTCCCAGACGCCGTCGGGCTGATACGGCTTCACGCTGGGTCCGCCGACCTGCGGGGACAGGAGCCCGCTCGCGGACAGGGCATAGTCGCGCACCAGTTCGCCATCCAGACGGAACCGGGCGCCGCGACTCAACAGCCGGTTATCCGGATCTTTTTCCAGCTTGAGCGGCGTGGAAACCGACGCCTGCCGGTACGCCGCCGAGAGCAGGACTTGTTTATAGAAGCGCTTCATGTCCCAGCCATGTTCCCGGAAATCGACCGCGAGCCAGTCGAGCAGTTCGGGATGGGATGGCGGTTCGCCCTGGCTGCCGAAATCATCGACCGTCCTGACAATGCCGACGCCGAAGATCTCCTGCCACATGCGATTGACCGCGACTCGGGAGGTGAGCGGGTGATCTTCCGTGAACAGCCATTCCGCGAGCCCCAGGCGGTTATGGGGCATCTTTGAGGTCATGGGCGGCAGGATGGCCGGCGTATCCGCGCCCACCTGCTGGCGGCGCTGGTCATAGGCTCCGCGGTAAAGGATCCACGCTGTGGGTTTCGTGTCCGTCCGCTCTTCCATGACGAGCGACACCGCGCCCCGGCGCGCGATGGTCCGCGCTTCTCCGTCGAGTTCGCTTTGTTCGCGCGCGAGCTTTCGCCACGGCTCGTACTCGTTCACGAGGAACCAGGTGAGCAACGCGGAACGGGCGGAATCGGTCAGTTGCGCGGAGTCGGTAGCCAGCGCCTGCTGAATGGCGGGCCATTCGCTGAGAAGCCGCGCCTCGCCTTCGGTGACGGCGCGATTGAAAATCCGGAAATCCGCAATCGCGCCATCGGCGAGCGACCGGCCGAGCACGAGCGGAGCATCGACGCCGATGTCTCCGGAGAGTTCGACGTTCTGATTGCCTCGCCCCTGAGTGGGAATCGCGCGGCCATTCAGATACAGATTCAGCCCGGACTGATGACGGGAGCCGTCGTACGTCGCGACGATCGTGTTCCACGTGCCGTGCTCGATCTGCCGCAGGTGCGCGGCGCGCACGTCAATGCTGCGGCCGCCATCCCCGGTCAGGCGCAATCCGGCGACGCGTCCGCCCACGTCGATGACCCAGCCGCGATTCTTTTCCTTCGGATTATTCTGCGCGGCAATCACGT
>DASZUZ010000472.1:0-4525 GCA_035547415.1 Bryobacteraceae bacterium
AAATAGCGCGGCGCGAGGAACTCGGCGTTCCGGATCTCCACCGCATAACGCCATCCGGCGGGGAGTCTGTCCAGAAAAGGATCCAGCGCGTTCACGAAATCCGCCGCCGTCGCGAAGCTCTTCTGGCGGAACGTCCCGAACTCGAAGATCAGCACGCCCACCTGCGCGCGCCACGGCTCCAGCGGCCGCAGAAACGCCTGCTCGAAGAGAGCGGAATCGAGAAACGTCGGATTCTCCAGACCCGCCAGCGCGCCATAGCGCGGCTGGACGGGCCAGCGCTGCACTGTGACCTGCTCGGGAACCTTGAAGCCCCAGCGGAATGTCCCGGGAGTCTGGCGGAACAGCTTTGCCCAGAACGTGTCCGAGGGGAACTGGTAAAACGCGAAGTCGCCGCAGACTGCAGGGAAGACAGTGGCGTATTCGCTCAGGCACGTGTCTTCGAACAGCTTCTTCGAAAACCGCCCGCGCGCCTGATAGCGCGAGCGCGAATAGATCTGATCGAGCCATCCCTCATATTTCCAGGAGCTGCCGCCGACATAGATTCCGCGCGCCGCCAGTTCGCGCAGCCGGTCGCGCAGGCGATCGCGGTCAAATGCGGGCGGCTCGTCGAGATCGAAAAGAGTATACGGACTACCCAACGCGGCTTACCACGCGCGCATCGACCGGTAACCCCAGGGATCCGCGCCCACCTCCATCACGTTCGATGGCGTCACCTTGATCAGCACCGGCGCCGCGCCGCTGTTCCATCGCGAGCGGCGCTCCACTTTGTGGCCGCGCTGCGCGAGGTCCTGCGCCACGGCTTCGGAAATGCGCTCGTCAAGAAGCAGATCGCCCGGATTCATGGCGTGATTATCGAAGCTCGAAACCAGATGGCGCGTCTGAAAACGAGGCGCTTCAATCGCCTGCTCCGAGTTCATGCGGAACAGCACCGCGTCCAGCAGAACCTGGAGCAGCGACTGTTCCTGATTGTCACCGCCGGGCGTGGAAAGCACGGCGTAAGGCGAGCCGTCGCCACGCGTGACGAGCGTGGGGCTCAGGGTCACTCGAGGACGCTTGCCGCCCGCGAGTTCGTTCGGATGGCCGGGCACCAGCAGAAAGCTCTGCGCCCGCTCGGTAAGCGGAATTCCGGTGTCGCCCGCCACCACGGAAGGCAGCCATGCGCCCGAGGGCGTCGCCGAGAACATGACGCCATCCTTGTCGATCGCATCGACGCAGGTCGTATCGTGCGCCATCAGCATGTCGTCGATCTTTCCGCGCGCGATCTCGGCTTTTGACGGATGCGCCGGCGGATGATCGCCGATCTTGCCGGGCAGAAATTCGAGCGAAGCCCGCTTGCCGATCAGGGCGCGGCGCTCGGCCGCATAGCTCATCGAAAGCAGGGTGGACTCGGGAACTTTCACGAATTTCGGGTCGCCGTAGTACGTGTCGCGGTCCGCATAGGCCAGTTTCAGCGCTTCAACGAGGGTGTTGATGTAATCGGCCGAGTTCTGCCGCATGCCCGAGAAATCAATACCGCTGAGCATGTTGAGTGTTTCGATCATGGCCGGGCCCTGGCTCCAGAAGCCGGGCTTGTACACATGCAGGCCATGGAACTCGGTCGAAACCGGATCCTCCGGCGTCAGTTTGAACGCGGCCATGTCCTCATAGCGAAGCAGGCCGTTATTCGCCCGGCTGAACGCATCGATCTTCTTTGCGATCTCGCCGCGATAGAAGTAATCGCGCACCGCGTCGATCGCCGCCTCGCGGCTGGCGCCGGCGGCGAGAGCTTTCTTCTCGGCGTTCGCCATCCCGCGAAGCGTCCGCGCGAGGTCCGGCTGCCGGTAAACTTCGCCCGGCCGGGCGACTCTGCCATCCGGAACGAAGTGCTGCATCGAGCTCGGCCAGAGCGTGAAGAACTCGCGGCTGCCGTCTATCGCGCCGGAGCGAATTTCGTCGATGGCCTGGCCGTCGGCGTACTCGATCGCGGGCTGGATCACTTCGCTGAATGACTTCGTCCCGTAGTCCCGCAGCGCCACCATCACGGCGTCCGGCATTCCCGGCACGAGGGCGCACATGAGCCCCGCGACCGGCACCATGCCCTTGAGACCGGATTTTTCCGGCGGTTCGAGCACCTCGCCGAGTTGCAGGGGCCGATGGCGAAAGAAGTCGGCCGTCGCGAGCTTCGGCATGGTGCCGACACCCGCAATCGAGTGGACTTTGCCGTCCTTTGTGCGGATCAGAATGGGCGCTTCCCCGCCCCAGCCGACGCGCTCATATTCAGTCGTCGCGGCGGCGAAGATGGTGGCCGCGCCGGCGTCCACCGCATTGCCGCCGGTGTAGTACATGCGCATGCCGGCATCGCTCGCATAGTTACTGCCAGCCGCCACCGCGCCGCGCGTTCCGCGAACCGGGAACTGCACCAGCCGCTCGGGGGTCTGTCGCTGGGCTGTCGCGGGGGGCTGAACGCAGGCAATCGACAGGATGGAAAGGACGAAAAAGGCGGGCCTGTTGAATTTCATAAGCGCTCTCGGGGAGCTTTTGCCGGATACGTATAATGATCGTAGTTCCGTGGAAAACCCGCAACCGGACCCGGCGATGGCCGAAGAACGATCGGTAAGCGCCGACCCCGAACCGGCTGTCGAAGACAACGCCATGCTTTATTGTCCGGTGTGCTCGACCCGGCTCGAAAGCCGCAAGTGCAAGCTGTTCTGCTCGCGCTGCGGCTATTACCTGAGTTGCGCCGACTATTACTGAAAGCGAGTCCCATGAGCGCCCACATAGAAGCCGTTGCGAAATTCCGAAGCGGTCCAGCCGTTCTCGAGCAGGCGCTGGCCGGAATTTCTTCCGAGGAATCCAGCTTTGCTCCCGCGCCGGGAAAATGGAATATCCGGCAAATCGTGCGTCATCTCGCCGATACCGAAATTGTAGTCGGCATGCGCATGCGCCAGATCGTCGCGGAGGATCGTCCAACGTTGATTCCTTTCGATCAGGACGCGTGGGCGGCGAATCTCGGGTACGACAAAGCCGACGCGCGCGATTCCTTCGCGCGATTCCAGTCGCTGCGCGAAGATACAACGAAACTGCTCGAAGCATTACCCGCGGAGGCGTTCGACCGGGTCGGCGTGCACCCGGAACGCGGATCGAAGCCGCTTCTCGAATGGGTTCAGTTATTCGGCAGGCATGTGGACACGCACGCGAAGCAGATCGAAGCGATTCGGGAAAGCTGGAAGACCCGATGAAGAGCCTGGCGCCGCGCGCCGCGGATACCGACGCAGGACCGGCGTGGAAGGCCGATTTCTTCTTCCGCCGCTGTGCAGTGAAATAAATTTATGCCGGACTGGAAGACAAACGGCGTCCGCATCGTGCGCGCGGGCGAACTGGACACGAACACGCCGCAGACGCCCGGTATGACCCGGGCAGCGGCGATTACTCATGCGCGCACGGGCGCGAACAAACTCTGGGCGGGAACCGTAGTGGTGGAACCGGCGGCGCGGACCGCCGCGCACCATCACGGCGAACTCGAGACGGTGCTTTACATCGTGAAAGGCCGGGCTCGCATGCGCTGGGGCGACCATCTGGAATTTTCCGAGGAAGCCGGACCGGGCGATTTCATCTATGTCCCGCCGTATGTACCGCATCAGGAGATGAATGCCCGCGCGGACGAACCGGTGGAAGCGGTGGTGGTTCGCAGCGGGCAGGAACCCGTGGTGATCAATCTGGATATTGCCGAAGCCAGCGACGCGCCGGTTCCGTTTCACCCCTGAGCGCGCCGCCGCGCTATTGAATGGAAACGGTAACGGTGGACTGGCTCGACTGTCCGCCGATGGTCGCCACGACCGGAACCTGTCCCGTAACACCTGCCGGAAGCTGAAGATTGAACTGGGTCACGCCAGCCACTTCTCCGCCCGCATTGCCGGCATAGAGGATCTGCGCGGGCTGTCCACCCACGGTCGCCGACACGCTCGCGGCAAGCGGCATGGGTTCGGTGGTTACAGTGCCGCTGGCGCTCGGTGGATTGGTTTGACCTCCGCCCGTGGCGTAGACAACGACAACGGATCCGGCTTTGGCGGGGTTGTCGGGCGAATTCACCGAATAGTCCTGGTTCAGGATGGCTCCGGGTCCGCTCCCGGTCGCATCCGCGGAAAATAGTCCCGGTGCTGCGGCGGCAACCGGAAGCGTCTGCGTCGAAGAGACCTGACCGTTGTAGCTCACCTGCACCGTCACGGTACTCGCGCCGGCAATCTCGAACGGAACGATGGCGGATGCAGCGCCTGCCGAGGTGTAGATCAAAGGCGCCGGAATTCCGTTGAACGTAATCTGCGTCCCATAGAGTTGCTGGTTCGTACCACCGCCCGGCGCGAAGGAGCCGGTCACGAGCGACTGCGGACCGAGGTTTTCGCCGAACAGCGCCAGAAGTTCACCCGGCGCAACCGATCCGGCCGCGTAGCTCGCCGCGTTGACGATGCCGGTCACAACGGGCGACACAGTCGCGCCCGCGTTCATTCCATAGACGGCAAGACCGTAATCCAGGGAAGGCACGTAGACT
>DASZUZ010000473.1:0-2845 GCA_035547415.1 Bryobacteraceae bacterium
GGTTGTCAGGACTGTCGGCGCCGTCGTTGCCCCTTCGCCTACCGGACCGGCCACGTTCTGAAACTGGTGCAGATCGCATTTCTCCTGTGGTTCCGTCCCCGCGATGAAAACCTCATTCCGTGTGTCCACACAGTAATCGCCCGCCAGTTTGCCGGTATCCGAGCAGATGCGAGCCGTGTCGATTCCGCCGGGGGCGAAAAACTCTTTCGCATACCGATAAGGACTCAGCAGCGCCGCCCGCTTCATGAATTCGGTCCAGATCGGCAGCGCCGACTTCGCGCCTTCGAGGTCGAGTTCACGGTAGTCGTCGAATCCGACCCACACCACGCAAAGCAGGCGCGAAGTGAATCCCGCGAACCAGCCAACGTGCGACGTCCCGGTTTTCCCCGCAGCCGGCAGGGTGAACCCTCTCGCCCGCACACCCGCCCCCGTGCCCGAGCGCAGCACCTCTTCCAGCATGTTCACCATCACGTAAGCGACACGCGGGTCCATGGCCTGCCGGACCTCGGGTTGCTCGTTGTGCAGAAACTTCGGCCGCACCCAAAGGCCGCCGTTTGCGAAGGCCGTATAGGCGCCAGCCATCTCCAGGGGCGTTACAGCGTAAGAGCCCAGCGCGACGGAAGGCGTCGCGCGAATCTCGTCATTCAGGCCGGCGCGGCGCGCCATCGCGACGACCGATCCAAACCCGACGGACTCGGCCACCTTGACAGCAGCGACATTGTCGGACTTTGCCAGCGCATCGCGAAGCGTCAGCGTTCCGAAGGTCTCGTTCCGGAAGTTGGCGGGCTCATACGATTTTCCGCCGAACCAGAATGTAGTGGGCTCGTCGTCGACCGTGCTGGCCGGCGTGAACACGTTCTCTCCACCGCCTACCGCCGTATTGACGGCCGCAGCATAAACGAATGGCTTGAATACTGATCCGGGAGGCCGTTTGGCGAGAATCCGGTTCAACTGGCTTTGCGCATAGTTGCGGCCGCCGACGAGAGCTTTGATCTCGCCTGTCTGCGGATCGAGCGCGATCAGCGCCGCCTCGGCACGCGAGCCGGAGGTCTTGTATTTTCTGGCGAGCAGCTTATCGACCTGCTGCATGCCCGTGTCGATCGCCTCGTGCGCCGCGCGCTGCAGATTGAGATCGATGGTGCTGTAAACATCGCTGCTCTGTTCGTCGCCGCGATCCTTCTGCAGTTCGTCGCTCACCAGATCCAGAAACCACGATGCGGCATAAGTATCCCGCCGCTGTCCCGGGGCACGAAGGGCGATGGGCGCGCCCACGGCCTGCGTGTAGTCGGATCGGCCGATATATCCGTTATCGCGCATCAAAGCGAGGACGAGATCGCGCCGGTCGCGCGCGCGGTTCGGGTTCCTGTACGGGTTGAAGTAACTTGGCCGTTGTACCATGCCGGCGAGAAGGGCGGCCTCCGGCAAAGAGATGTCGCGCAGCGGCTTGCCGAAGAAGTATTCCGAGCCTTCCGCGAAACCGTGGATGCTGTAAGCCGTATCCCGGCCCAGATAGACCTGATTCGCATAGGTCTCGAATATCTTCTCCTTGGACCATTTCCTCTCGAGGTGGATGGTCATCATGGCTTCCGCCAGTTTGCGTTTCCACCGTTTCTCGGGATGCAGCCAGAGCCCGCGCACCAGTTGCATGGTGAGCGTGGACGCTCCCTGTTCCTTTCTTCCGTCCCGGAAATCCACGTAAGCGGCTTTGATGACGCGGGGGAGATCGAGCCCGTTGTGCTGGAAAAAGTGTTTGTCTTCGGCTGAAACCACCGCCTTCACCAGCACGGGGGGAATCTTGTCGAAGGAAATCAGGCGGCGTTTTTCCCTGTCGGAGGAGAGATTCGCCATCAGAGGATAGCCGATGGTCCAACTGCGAACGGCGTGGCCATTCACTTCGATGCGCGCGATTCCTTTGGGCCCGGCGGTGATCCGCGCCGAGTCTCCCTGGCTCGGAAAAACGTCGATCGTGTTGCCCGCTGCGCGAAATGTCCTCGGAGCGCCCCGGTCCGATGCCTCGAAAGAGGCGAGATGCAACTCCGATTCGACATCGGTCGCCGTCAGGCCGTCACCCGCGCTCAGGATAAATGGAGACGCGTAGATATTCACCGAATCGTGAAAGGGACCGTCAAGCAATCGCTGATCGATCTCCGCCGCATAATGCCGGTAGAAGAGACCTGCAGGTATTGAAATGACGAGTAGTGGAACAACGAGCGCGGTGAGGATTGCGACTCGCCTTCGTAAGATTCCGCGCCGCCAGACTCGCATTAATCTCCGCCAGCGCGGAGTCTGTTTCGAAGCGACGATCGTGCGCATGCCCGGAATGGAACGGGCATGCCTGACGCCACTGAGCGTTTATGAACCTTATATGGTGATTGCGGGAAGACTACTTCTTCGGAATCTGTTCGAGGACGGCTGCGCTCTCGTCGATTTTATCTTCGCGGTAGAGAACACTCGCCAGTTTCTGCAGGGCTTCCGTATTCTGCGGTTCGGCTTTGACGATCTGTTTCAGAATGTCTTCCGCCATCGCGTAGTCTTTGTGATCGATGTACTCGTCGGCCGCCTGCATCCTGGTTTTGGTGTCACCGCCTGCGGGGTTGGCCGGCTTTGGCGAAACGGAAGCCGAACTTGCCGGAGCGCTGGAGGCGGCTGTGGGCGATTTGCGGCCGGAGAGTTTCATAACTCCCCAGACGAGCAGCGCAACTGCCAGGCAACCCATGACAGTCAACCAAAAGATCTTTGGCATCCGGGCGGTCAAAGATTTTTTCGGACGTTTCGTCTGCGCGGGATACGCCGCAGCATTTGCCGGGGTATTTTCGCTCGCGGGAGCAGGTTCCTGCGGCGGGAG
>DASZUZ010000474.1:0-3602 GCA_035547415.1 Bryobacteraceae bacterium
CTTAAACAAAAGATAAATGAGTATGTGGGGAGTTCTGCTGACTTGATTGGTTTTTACTCCTGCTAAGATCGGCTGTATCTCGTTACCCGGGAGCATCCGGCCGTGAGAGAAGCGGCAACGATCCGCAGTTTGTGGCGCCTTTTGTGTCCATCGTTTTCGTGGACGGTCGTTGCGCTGGCGCTCGGCGGTCTTTCTTCTCTGTGCGAGGGAATCGGCATCACGCTGTTCCTTCCCGTCATGAGGGTGGCAGCGCGGCAAACGAACCCCGATAATTCGCTGTTTATGTTGCCCTTATTTCCGAAGGGCGCCGGGGAGCGCAGCCTTACCGCTCTTATTGCACTGATCTTCACCCTGATTGTCCTGAAGAATGCCCTCCTGATCTCTCACCGGGCACTTACGAGTTTTATCGAAGGCAAAATCGGTCATCGTCTCCGCTGCCGCATTTTCGAGCGTTTGATGAACGGAAGTTATTCGTACTGGGAGCGGCGCGATCCGGGAAAGGTGCTGGACACGCTGGCGAACGAGAGTTGGAGAGCGTCGCAGTCTTACAATCTGTTGAACGGAATCCTGCTCTACGCGTGCACTTCGTTGATCTTCACGGCGTTGCTCGCGGTTCTCTCCTGGCGGCTTACGGTGGTCGTGGTAGCGGGAATCGGCGGCATCTCGCTGATTCTCCGGCTGATCTCGAGACCCGCTCGCCGCGCCGGTGAAAACGCGGTGCATTGCAACGCCGATCTGGGCGCGCGGATGTGGGATGGCGTGGCGGGCATCCGCACTATTCAGGCGCTCTCCCTGCAACCGTTGAAGTCATCGCGCTTTGCGCGGGCATCGGAGCTGGTCCGCGAATCCTTTCTGCGCCTCGATCTGCTGTCCGGCAGCGTGCAGCCGGCCTCGGAGATCCTGTATGCCGGCCTCCTCCTCGGAATTCTGGCGTGGCAATTGCCTTACGCCTCGTCCCTTCCCACCACTCTTGTTTTTTTGGTGCTTCTGTTTCGTCTGCAGCCGAGCCTTTCGAACCTGCACAGTTGCCTGGTCACTCTGGCAGGGGCGGCCGGCTCGATTCGGGATGTCGAAGAACTGCTGGCCGTGAAACCATCGGAACCCATCAAATCCGGCTCGATCCCGTGCGACCGGCTCCAGCATGGTATCGATCTGCATCAGGTCAGTTTCCGTTATGAAGCGGAAGGATCTCTGGCCCTGGATCGGCTCTCGGTGCGCGTTCCCGCCCGGAGAATCACGGCGATCGCCGGTGGCTCGGGGGCGGGAAAGAGCACGCTGGTCCAACTGTTGTGCCGTTTTTATGACCCCACGGATGGCATGATCTGCATCGATGGCGTGCCGCTCCAAAATCTCGATCTGGAATCCTGGCGCATGCGAACCGCGCTTGTCGCTCAGGATACTCATCTCTTCAGCACGACAATCTGGGAGAACATCGCGTTCGGCCATCCGCAGGCTGTCGCAGGAGACGTCTTCTCCGCAGCGGGCCTTGCGGCCGCCCATGAGTTCATCGAGCAGTTGCCGGATGGGTATCACACGAACGTGGGGGAACGGGGCATCCTTCTCTCCGGCGGGCAGCGGCAGCGGATCGCGCTCGCGCGGGCGTTTCTTCGCTCGGCGGATCTCCTCATTCTGGATGAAGCCACCAATGCGCTTGACATCGCCACCGAAGCCCAGGTTATGAAGAGTTTGCGGCGCGACAGAGCGGGACGGACCACCATCATCGTTGCGCACCGGCTTAACACGATCCTCGAAGCCGATCACGTGATTGTTCTCGATGGGGGCCGAGTCGTCGAGGAGGGGCCGCCTGCCGTACTGGCCGCTGGCATCGGACCGTTTTCGATCCTCTATGGCAGTCGATCGTCATCGGCCACTGGGGCTTCGTGAATGCGGTACGCGCTCACGGAAGTCGAGTTCACGGATCCGGATGCGAAGGTGCGGATCTCCGATGAAGAGAGCGGGGTCGGCATTCTGGTTCGATATGACGACGCACCGGTGGGCTTCATTCTGCTCGATCGGGGACCGGGATGTCTGGAGGGACAAGAACTTAGGGATCTCCTCACCGACCGGGCAGGGGACGAGATCACTGCCGAACTGCTCGAACGCGAACTGCGCGCCGAAGGGATTCTGCCCGGATTGCCGCCGCTCACCGTTGCCGTGTGTACGCGCGATCACCCGGACTACGTGTCCCGGGTCATCAGAAGCCTGACGGCGGCCGCTGCCTCCGCACTCTGCCTGACCGAACTGGAAATCCTGATTGTCGACAATGCTCCTTCCGACGAAAGCACGCGCATCGCGGTCGAGGCATTCCGCGATGCACGCTACGTGCGCGAACCGAAGCCAGGTCTGGATTTCGGACGCAATCGCGCGCTGCGGGAAGCGAGGGGCGAGATTCTCGCGTTCATCGATGACGACGCAACCGTCGACAGGTGGTGGTTCCGTGGGCTCGCGCGGGCTTATGCCGACAATCCCGATGCCGCCGCGTTCACCGGTCCGGTGCTGCCCTGGGAACTGACGACTTCCGCCCAGATCCTCTTCGAACAGCGCGGCGGTTTTGGCCGGAAATTCATGCGGAGGAGGTTCGGGCCGGACTCAGCCAGCATTCGCAACTATCCCTGTAACGCGGGTGTTTTTGGCGCGGGCTGCAACATGGCGTTCCGGCGTGAGTCCCTGATCCAACTTGGTGGATTCGATGAAGCGCTGGATACCGGGGCGCCCCTGCCGGGCGGCGGGGATCTCGATATTTTCTATCGTGTGTTGCGGGCGGGCTTACGTCTGATTTACGAGCCGCGCCAGTTGATCTATCACCAGCATCGGCGCGAATACCGCGCTTTACGACGGCAGATGTACACGTGGGGGCTCGGCATCATGACGTATGCAGTCCGAAATTATCGTTACGATCCGGCGCACCGGTTACGTTTTCGCTGTATGATGCTGGGCTGGTTCCGGACGCTTTCCGCCATGACGTTTCGCAGCTTCCGTCGCGGAAATGTATGGAAGCCAGATCTCGCCCTCGCGGAGTTGTGGGGCGGCATCGTCGGTCTTTGTGGCGGATACGGCCGATCGGTTCGCAGAGTCGACCGGATCCGAAAGCAATATGCGCCATGAGTAACGGCTGGGCAATTCGCCACCTGCAGTTGACCGAACTGGCGGAACTCGAACCCGACCCCAGGTACGCGGGAGTATACCTTTGCTTCTGGCACGGATCGCTTCCCCTCGGCCATGTCGAGTTGCTGAATCGCGAACTTCCTCTGACCCGCAAACAAGTGCGAAGTCTCGCGGCCGGCGCGGTGTCGCGTGGAGTGCGAGCACATCTGCCCGAGATCCAGCCGGGAGCATCTCCCCTCGAGCGGTTGCAACGTGACGCCAATACGCCTTGTCCCGCTCTCGCATCAAAAACATCGCTGGTGATCTGCACCAGAAACCGGCCTGCTTTTCTTGAACGCTGTCTTTACTCCGTGGCAAAACTGGCCGAGCCCGCCGGCGAAGTGCTCGTTGTCGACAATACATCCGGCGATTCCGAAACCCGGCGCATCGTTCGCCTCTTCGAAGGCGTCAGGTACGTGATCGAGCCGCGCCCGGGTCTTAGCCGCGCTCGCAACACG
>DASZUZ010000475.1:0-1912 GCA_035547415.1 Bryobacteraceae bacterium
TTCTTTGATCCGGACCTGTCCGCGTCCCTCGCATTCGATCAACTCGCGCGTGAGCCGGCAGGTTCTCTCGGAAAGATTGACTCGTCCGGGCACGCCGCTCGATTCCATTCGCGCGGCGAAGTTCACTGTATTGCCCCAGATATCGAACGCGAATTTTCTGGTGCCGACGACGCCGGCCACAACGGGGCCGCTGTGCAGCCCCACGCGGATGTTCCACCCGGTCCCTTCGCTTTTTGCCGCAAGCCGCTTCACCACTTCGACCATCTCCAGTGCGGCGAGCACGGCGTCCACGGCGTGCGACGCGCGCGGAGCCGGCAACCCGCTCACGAACATGTAGGAATCGCCGATCGTCTTGAGCTTCTCGAGGCCATATCTCGCGACGATCTCATCGAATGCGGTGAAGTATTCGTTCAGCCGGTCAACCAGATCGCGCGGCGGCAGCTTTTCGCTGGAGAGCGTGAAGCCGACGAAGTCGGTGAAACACACGGTGACATCGTCGAATCCGACGGGCTTCACCGCGCCGGTCGTTTTCAGTTCGTCGGCCACCTGCGCCGGCAGAATATTCAGCAGCAGCGAATGACTCTTCCGTTCCTGCACCTGAATTTCGTCGCGCTGCCGGCGGATCTCCACCGTTCGTTCCGCCACGGTGGCCTCCAGTTGGCGCTTGTCCTCCTCGAGTTGCCGGACGCGAAAGCGCACGATGCCCCATACGCCGAAGCCGGCGAAGATAACGTAAACGGCATAGGCGAGCCACGTTCGGTACCAGGGCGCCAGAACGCCGAAGGAACTGATCGATTCCTCGCTGATGCGTCCATGCGGATTGCGCGCGCGCACATGAAACCGGTAGTCTCCCTCCGGCAGGTGCGTGTAGTCCTTGCGCGATTCATGGGTCCACGCCGACCACTCGCCATCGCTGCCTTCGAGCTGATACTGATACTCCACCGACGCGGCGTCTTCATAAAACGGAGCCGCGAACTCGAACCGCAACGCATTATTGCGATAAGGCAGCCGCATCGCCGGAACCTCGCCCGCGCCGCCGTACCAGACCGCCTTTGAACCGACCACGGAAATACGCCGCGTGAGAGGGTGAAAGTCGCGGTTGGGATCGCCCGCGAGTGAAGAATCCCAACGATAGAGAACGTAATCCGGCCCGAACGCCCACGCGATGTGATTCGGGTCGGCCAGCAGGCCGTAGACCTCATCGATATGCGAGCGCAGCAGCGGCATGGGTTCCCACTGATAACTCGCCCCCGCTTTTCGCAGCAGACCGTGATAACCCTTGCCGGTGATCCAGATGTTTCCGCCGGGCTCCTGAAATATGTTGGTGACATCGTGGCTGCCGTCGGCCAGCCACGCCCCGAAGGTCATATCGGGAACCAGACGGCGGTCCTTTGCCGAGAACGTTTTGAGACCGCTCTGTGTCGCGAACACGTTTCGCCCCTGAATCCGGAAGACGCTCAGCCAGCTCTCGGAAGCGCCCGCGCTGAACTTCTCGGCAATCGGGGGATTCTGCCGGAAATCGACGCGCCACACAAGGTTCTTCGTGGTTGCCCAGACCCTGCCCGGCAGGTCTTCCACGATTGTTCGGAACTCCTGGCCCGCCATCATGTGCTCGCCGGATTTCTCCCAGGAGGCGCTCGTATGACGAAGAACGAAAAGGCCGTCGCCGCTCGCGGCGTACACAATTGACGGGTCGCTCCTGGAAGGGCTGAGATCCCACACCGGTCCCTTCGTGTCCAGAATCTTCGTTGCCTGCATTCCGGCGACTGCAAACACACCGTCACTCGCCCCGGCAAGCAGATATTTTCCATAAGGCAGGAGCACATACGTGGAGCGCGTAATGCCTTCCACGCGTTCGAAACCGGGCGTTTGCTTCGGCGCGGTGCTCATTCGGAAAAGACCCGCGCTCGTT
>DASZUZ010000476.1:0-7781 GCA_035547415.1 Bryobacteraceae bacterium
GACATCACCGTTCCGATCGGAACCGCCAGGATTTCTGCCATCTCGCGGCACGTGAACCCTTCGACCACGCCAAGGAGCAGCACCGTCCGATGCTCCACCGGAAGCGTGGCGAGCGCCCGCGCCACATCGATCGAGTCCAGCGAAGCCTGTTCCGGGGGCGGTGAGGCCGATTCGGCGACCGGCCCGGTCACGGTCTGGATCTTCCTGCCGCGCGCATACCAGGCATTCATGAGAATCCGGAAGAGCCAAGCCCGCGCGTTCGTGCCCGGTTCGAACTGCCGGAAAGCGCGCCAGGCCGAAAGATAGACTTCCTGAACCAGGTCTTCGGCGTCGACGGGATCCCGCGCGAGGCGACAGGCGAAACGAAGCAGGCTCCGCATATGCGGCATTGCTACCCGCTCGAATTCGTCCTGTCGCCTGCTCACTGTCCTGCCCGATTATCGATGCTGCAGTTCCGCCAACTCCGAGAGCACTTCCTGACTGTGCGGAGTGGGGTTTACTTTCGTATAAACCTTACGGATGACGCCCTGCGGATCGATCAGGAACGTATTGCGGGCGGCGACCTTTCCGTTGGGCGCCAGCGATCCATACTCTTCGATCGTTTTCTTATCCGGATCCGCGAGCAGCTTGAACTTCAGGCTTTCTTTGGTGCAGAACTCCTGGTGAGAGTCAACGTTATCCGCGCTGACGCCCACGATCGCGGCCTTTTTTTCCTCATACTGCGCCAGATCGCGCTGGAAGTTATGCGCGTCGATCGTGCAGCCCGGCGTCATGTCTTTGGGGTAGAAGTACAGCACAACCCACTGGCCATGGAAGTCTTTGAGGCTGACAGTATTGCCTTCCTGCGAATGCAGCGTGAAACCGGGCGCTTTGGAGCCTTCGGCGGGTATTTCCGCCGCCCGGACCGCGGAAGAGGCCGCCAGAAGCAGAGCCATGGCGGGGAGCGCGAAAGAGAATCGGAATTTCATACACCCATGGAATGCGGCGGGGCGCTGAATTCATCCCTCGATTTCACATCCCGGCGCTTTTTCACCCAGGCCGGAAACATGGCCGGATCCCCCAGCCAGACGAGCATCCACTCCACCATCTCCGCCTTGGCGCGCCGTTTGTTCTCGTCCGCGCGGCGGTTCCGGGCGGCCCATTTCGCCCTGTCTTTGGCGCGAATCACCGCCTCGCGGCAGGCGCGCCGCTGCTCCTCCCTCGACTCGTAGATCGCACCCAGTTCGCACAGCGACTTTTCCAGTTCCTCGAAAGTATGTTGCCGGACTTTAATGTCGGGTGGCACGTAAGTACTGCGCGACCGCCGCCTCGTGCTTCGCAAGCGACTCTGAAAAATTGTGTCCGCCCGATCCGTCCGCCTTGGCGACGAAATACAGGTATTGCGTATCCGCCGGCGACAGTGCGGCCTGGATCGAGCGCAGCCCGGGGTTCGCAATCGGTCCCGGCGGCAGTCCTGCATGTTGATAGGTATTATACGGATTCGTGCTTTCGAGATCCGACCGGTGGATCACGCCCCGGTACCGGTTCTCGAGCAGCGCGGCATAGACGGTCGTCGGATCGCAATCGAGCCGCATCCCGATCCGCAGCCGGTTCCGGAACACCGACGCCACTTCCGGCCGTTCCTCGGGCAACCGGGCTTCGCGCTCCACCATGGCGGCCAGAGTGATCGTGTCGTGCACGTTTGCCGAAGTCTGCAGCGCCTGCCACTGCATCCGGAACTCGTTCGTCATCTGGCGGCACAACTGCTGCGGCGTCGTCGTCCTGTAAACGCGGTATTTGTTGGGGAAAAGATAGCCCTCCAGCGTCTCCGCCTTCGGGTCGAGATCACGGATCAGGGACGGATCCCGCGCCGCCGTGAGAAAAGCCTCGGATTTCATCATTCCCAGCTTTCCCACGGCCGTCGCGATATCGAAAATGTTGAACCCCTCCGGCACGAGCAGTTCCATATAGAAGATATCGCCGCGCGCGATTCGCCCATACACTTCGAGCGGGGAGGCGGCCTTCGCGAAACGATACTCGCCGGCCTGCAGGCTCTTCCCGCGCCGGAACAGGCGCGCCGCGAGGAACAACCAGCGGTCGCGGATGACGCCGCGTTTCGCCAGTTCGGCAGCCATGGCGCCCGTGCTCGTGCCATGAGGAAACTCGACAAACACGGGCTCCGTAAAGCCCTGATACGGCTGGTTGAGTTGCGTATAAGCATAGATGCCGGCGCCCGCCGCAACCGCCAACGCGACCAGAAACAACCTGAAAAGGCTTTTCACTGGCCGCTCCCCATGCGGGCGGCATCGAGGTAACTCTGCAGGAGAATCACGGCTGAAAGCATATCGATTGTCGGCTTGCGCGCCTCGTTCGCCACCCCGGCCCCCCGAATGGTGCGTTCGGCTTCGCGACTGGTCCAGCGCTCGTCGCGAAACTCGACGGGCAGCCCGGTCTTTCTCTCCAGTTCGCTCGCGAATTCGCGCGTGTAGTTGCCTTGCCGGCTCGTATTTCCACTCATATGAAGAGGGTCCCCGATCAGGAAGCGAGTCACCCCGCGTTCCACCGCGAGTCTTCGGAGAGCCTCGATATCGTCCCGGCGGCCCTCCCGCTCGAGGGTCGGCAAACCCTGCGCCGTAATGCCCAGTTCATCGCTGATGGCGAGGCCGATACGCTTTTTTCCGAGGTCGAGCGCCAGTACACGCTCCGTGATGCCCACAATTCGATTGTATTTGCGCGCCGTGCTAGTCTCGGAATCGGAAGTACGATGGTGATCGGGACGCGCAACGAGAAGGCTGCGGACACCGCGCGTGACCGCGCCGGAAGTTACGCGCTGACCATCGTTGCGGGCGGCGTCATTATCGCGATCCTTTATCTGGGCCGGGTCGTCTTCATCACGGCGATCGCAGCCGTCATCATCGCGCTGATTCTGGAGCCGTTCGTCAGTCTGCTCGTCCGAATCCGCTTCCCGCGCGGCATCGCCAGCTTTGTGGTCTGCGTGTTCGCGCTGCTTGCGGTCTATTTCGCGGGACTCGGCGTCTACAGCCAGTTGTCGAGCATCGCGAGCGACGTTCCCGCCTTTAAGGAACATCTCACAACATTTATCGGAAGCGTCTCGGATCGCATCCAGAAGATCGAAGACTCCAGCGCCCGCATTCTGATTCCCGCGCGGCCGCAGAACACGCCGCCGCCGGCTCCGGCGCCGCAACGGACGAAGAAGAGCCGCAAAGCCGCGCCACCGGCGCCCGTGATCGAGACGCCTCCGGGCTTCATTCCCGAGGTGCGCATCCACGAAGATCGCAATCCGATTACGGACTATGTCTACGCGCGTCTGGGAACGCTCTATAAGTTCATCCTCATGACTTCGTTCGTTCCGCTGCTCGTGTATTTCATGCTGAGCTGGCGCGATCACGTCTATAAAAGCTTTTTGCGTTTCTTCGACGGATCGGATCGCATCACGGCCTCGCGCAGCCTGCAGGGAATCGCCGGCATGGCGCGCGCCTTCGTCGTCGGAAACTTCATGATCGGCGTGATTCTGGCCGTACTGTCCTCGGCCATCCTGGCGACAATCCGGCTGCCGTACCCTGTTCTCGTCGGCTCTTTGAGCGGATTTCTGAGCCTCGTTCCCTATGCCGGTATCGTTCTGGCCCTGGTTCCGCCGGTACTCGCCGCTCTTGCCACGGGCGCTCCCAGCGCGGTTCTCCTGATCGCCGGCGTGACCGTCGTCGGCCTGCATCTCATCGCAATGAACATTCTCTATCCCACGCTCGTCGGCGCTCGTGTTCACCTCAATCCGCTTATCGTCACCTTGTCTCTCATGTTCTGGGGATTTCTCTGGGATGCCGCGGGACTCGTGCTGGCAATCCCGATCACCGCGGGCCTGAAAGCAGTCTGCGACAACGTCGCCGGACTCCGAAAATATGGGCGGTTTCTGGGCGACTAAGGCCTGATCCACTCCGCCGCCGCGTGAACATGCACCCATTCCTCGATCGCCTCGCATCCCGGGCTCGGGCCACACGCCGGCGCATCGTCTTTCCGGAAGGCGACGACGAGCGCGTGATTACTGCCGCCCGCCGGCTCAAGGCCGAAAGGCTTGTCGAACCGGTACTGATTTCGAAAAACACGGTTCTGGGGCTCGAGACCATCGACCCGCCCAGTTCACCGCTCCTGCGGGAGTGCGCGGGGTATTATCACGCGCGCCGCGCCGCGAAAGGGGTCACGGAACTGGAAGCCGGAGCGATTGCGCGCAAGCCGCTCTATTTCGCAACGCTCCTCGTGGCGCTCGGCTACGCCGATGGATGCGTGGGGGGCGCGGTCAATACCACGGCCGAAACGGTTCGCGCCGCGCTGCATGCGATCGGTCCGGCGCCCGGCATCCAGACCATCTCGGGCGCCTTCCTCATGGTCCACCCCGATCCGCAATTCGGCGCCGGCGGTCTCATGACCTTCGCCGACTGCGCCGTGGTCATTGACCCGTCATCCGGCGAACTGGCCGACATCGCTCTGGCGGCGGCCCGCACCACGCGGCAGTTCTTTGAGACCGAACCGATCGTCGCCCTTCTCTCGTTTTCCACAAAAGGCAGCGCCATTCATCCGGAAGTCGACAAAGTCGAGGGAGCATTACGCATTATTCGGGAGGTTGCCCCGCATCTTGTCGCTGACGGGGAACTGCAACTCGATGCCGCTCTCATTCCCGCGGTCGCGGCCTCGAAAGCGCCCGGATCACCCGTTGCGGGTCGCGCCAACACGCTGGTATTTCCGAATCTTTCCGCGGGTAACATCGGGTATAAGATCGCCGAGCGCCTCGGCGGGGCGATCGCCATCGGTCCTTTGCTGCAGGGCCTTGCAAAACCGGCGAACGATCTGTCGCGCGGGTCTTCGCCGGAACATATTTACAACACGGCGATTCTGACAGCGTGCCAGGTCGAGACCGCCGTGGAAACTGATTAAACCTTACTTCCTCGAATCGCCCCGGTTCATTTCTCCCTCGCCACATTCCTGCGCATTTTCGCCCTGTTACGGATTGACTTCGAATACCTGAAGCCCCAAAATCTATCTAATCAAACCATAGCGAGGAGGTTTCGCGATGCCAAAAAGACTTTTTGCAGCGGCGCTTGTCGCCGTTGTCGCATCCACTCCACTTCTGGCGCAGGAAGTCAGCGCCGGCATTACAGGCCGCGTGACGGACGCATCCGGCGGATCGATCGCGAATGCGACCATCACGGCCAAAGATATCGATCGCGGCTCCGAATGGCCCACTAAGACCAACGACGAAGGAATCTATTTCTTCCCGCGTATTCCTCCCGGGTCGTATGAAGTCAGAGTGGAAGCGCCGGGATTCAAGACCTGGATCACGCCGAGCCTGACGCTCCAGGTCAATCAGAGAGCCCGTCTCGACGTTGCCATGGAAGTCGGCGCCGTCAGCGAAAAGGTAACGGTAACAGGCGAGGCGCCCCAGTTGCAGACCGATACGACCCAGGTCGGTCAGGTTATCGATTCCACGACGATTACCAATACGCCGCTGATCAGCCGAAACCCGGTCGCGCTCACCCTGTTGACGGCCGGCGTAACGACTCCCGATCCTGCCAGTTTCAACAGCGGCCTTCGCACCACCGGCGGCGGGCGGCCTTATGTCAACGGCAATCGCGAGGAATCCAACAACTTTCTGCTGGATGGTATCGATAACAACTTCACTTCCGACAATCTCGTTTCCTACCAGCCGAATCCCGACGCGATCGAGGAATTCAAACTCATCACGAACAACGCCTCGGCGGAATTCGGTAACTTCCAGGGCGGCATCATCAACGTGGTGATCAAGTCGGGGACGAACCAGTTTCACGGCGATGTCTTCGAATACTTCCGGAACGACAAGTTCAATGCCGATAACTGGGGACGGAACTGGCAGGGGCTGGCTCGTTCGCCGCTCCGCTGGAACCAGTTCGGAGGTACTCTGGGCGGCCCGGTCTTCAAGGACAAGCTGTTCTTCTTCGCCGATTATCAGGGTCTCCGCCAGGCGACGCCTCCACAACTGGGATCGGCGACCGTCATGCCGCTCCCGTGGCGCAACGGCGACTTCTCCTCCCTGCTAAACCCGTCCGTCACGGGTGGGAAGGTCATCCAGCTTTATAACCCGTTCGCCCTCTCGAACGGGATCCGCGCGCCGTTCGCCAACAACATGATTCCTTCCAGCCTGCTCAATGCGGCCGCCGTCAAGTTGCTGAATAACACTTCGCTTTATCCGGCGCCGACGAACGGTCTGCTGACCAACAACGTCACTTATTCGAATGCGAGCTACATCAATTCGGATCAGGGCGACATCAAGGTGGATTACCGGCCTTCCGACAAAGACTACTTCTCCGCACGCTATTCCAAAGGGCGGCAGGACAACCCGGGCGTCAACACATTTCCGCTGTTCTACAACACCTTCAACACGTCGCCGTTCCAGAACGGAGTCCTCGACTGGACCCGCACCATCAGTCCGACGATCGTCAACGAACTGCGAGTGGGCGTGAACAACACACTGCTCGACAATGGCGGCGCCGACAAGGGCCTCGGGAACATCGCGCAGAACGCAGGCATCCTGAACGCGGGGCCTGGACTCCTGAGTCTGCAGGGTTTCGCTTACGCGAGTAATCTCGGTAACGCCAACATCGGCGTGCAACAGTTGTTCGCCAACACGACCTTCCACTATGCGGACAACCTGAGCATCACTCGCGGCCGCCATGCCATGAAGATGGGCGGCCAGTTGCTTCGTCAGTGGATTAACGTGTTCTATGCCGGCAACAACGGCCGAAGCGGCTTCATCGACTTTTCCGGCAAGTTTACAGCGCAGAACGCCGCCAGCCCGACGGGAACTCTGATCGGCGAAGCGGACTTCATGCTCGGACTGCCCGATCAGTTGGGCCGCGGTCTGCAATCCGGTACCTGGGGCCAGCGGTCCATTATTTATGGGCTCTATTTTCAGGACGACTGGCGCGTCACCGACCGGCTGACTCTCAATCTCGGGCTTCGCTGGGAATACCACACGCCATGGGTCGAGGTGAAAGACCGGCAATCGAATTTCGACGAATTCACGGGACAAGTCAGGCTCGCTGGCCAGAACGGCAACAGCCGGGCTCTTTACGAGCCCTACAAAAAGGACTTCCAGCCTCGCGTCGGATTCGCCTGGACGCCCGAATTCGCAAATAACAAGCTGGTATTCCGCGGCGCGTATACGATATCCTCCTACCTCGAAGGAACCGGCACCAACCTCCGGCTGACCCTGAATCCACCCTTCGAGACGGAGTTCGCGGCGCTGTACAACACGCCAGCCTATTCCCTGCCTCCCACGACCCTCGATCAGGGACTTGCCGGTCTCAACCCGAAGGACCCCTACGCCGGCGCGACGCTGCGCGTCTGGGATCCCTTCGTTCGTCCGGCCGAAGTGCAGCAATGGAACGTCTCGCTCGATTACCAGCTGCCTGGAAACAATGTCCTGACCGTCGGCTACGTCGGCCAGCACGGAACGCATCTGATGGTTCCGATGCCCTATCTGCAGAAGCAACTGGTGAACGGCGTGCCGGTACCCGGGCCTTTCCTCGCCGGCAACCCCACTCTGAAGGCCGCCATCTCGCAGATCTCCGGCACCGCTTCGATCGGAAATCAGAAATACAACGCCCTTCAGGCGACGGTTCACCGCCGGTTCTCGGCCGGCTTCGAATATCAGGTCGCGATCACGTACTCGCATGGAATGTCGGATTCGATCGGATATTACGGACAGGGCGGCCAGGCGGGCAGCCAGTCCGCTTACTGGCAGAACCTGTACA
>DASZUZ010000477.1:0-4293 GCA_035547415.1 Bryobacteraceae bacterium
TGCTGGTCGATGGCGGCTATACCGGCCAGTAATCGCGCTACCGGTTGATCTGTTTGAATACGGCGCCGGCGCGTTCGCCTACTCCGGCGCTGTACCGATATTTCGCGCCCGCCACCGGCAGTTCTTCCCCACCGGAAACCAGTTCCTGCATCGCCGTGGCGATACCATGCGGATCACGCCGTGGATATTGGTGTTGCCGCGCAGATTCGTCTCATCTCCTTTGCTTCTGACCCGATCGTACCGGGTTTCCGGACACCGGAGCCAGTGCCAGACCGAGGCCCGCGATCACGAAGACGCAGAGTCGGCGCGCCAGCGCAACGGCGAAACCGGCGGAGGCAGACAGCCCCAGTGCCTGGAAGACGAGCGCGTAAGTTCCCTCTGTGACACCCGCCTGGCCCGGAACGAAAAAGAAGGCGACCGGGACGAACTTGGTAGAGCCTTCGATCAGAAACGGATCGAGAGCCGCAAATTGCACTCCGGCGCCTCCCAGCAGGAAGAACAGTTCCAGAACGAGCAGCATCTGCGCGGCGACCTCAATGGACAGAATCGAAAAGAAGCGCAGCGGCCGGTCGCGAAGGACAACGAATAACAGATCCTCTGTATCCCGAAGGTCATTCTCCTCGACGCGCGCATGCTTTCCGACCCATGGCAGCCGGCTGACGCCTCTGACGAGGGCGCCTATCAGGTAAATACGAAAAACAATGGCGAACGCCGCCGCAATAAGAAATCCGCTCATGGCGCCGATGACGATCTTTGCCGTGAGCAATGCCGGTTCCGAAAGCGGATACTTCAGGAGCAGATACAGGAGGCTCGTAACGGCGAACGCAGCTGACGTGAAACTATAAATCAGATATTCAAGAATCGTCGCCGCGATGGCGCGCCTCGCGCTGACGCCGCTTCTTCGCAGAAACCACGCCTTGGCCGGTTCCGCCAGAAAAGGACCTGTCGACGACAAGAACTGGATTGCTTCTCCCGACAGCCGGATTTTCACGAGATCCCAGTACGCGCAGTGATTGCTCACGCACTGCCGGTAGGCAGCCGCCCGAAGCAGTTGGTGGCAGCCGTAAAAAGCGATAACCGGAACGAAGCGCCATCCGATATCCAGGAGAAGAGCGAAGACCGCCGAGGGATTCAGCCGGAGCAGAAGCCACACGAACAACGCGCAGCCGGCGCCGAACAGGATAGCGCGATAGCGTTGTTTGAACTCCATCCATCTCATGGCAAAGGCGCTACGGAGCGATCGAACGAGCCCCGGCATCATCCGCGCATGAGGCCTCCAGCTTCCGAACCACTGCGATCAGGTTTTTTCGCATGCCTTCGCGCAATCGTCCGCGCAAAACGGCGCGCCGCAGTCCTCCCAGGAGACCGCCCAGGAGGTCGATGCGGGAACGATTCAGATACGCCAGATACATCCCTTTTCCGGCATCGTCGTCCAGCGCCGCGGTCAGCCCTGATGACGCGTCGAAGTAATGGCTGGCGTAAATCTGTCCGGAAGCGATCACGCTGTGGCCCGGCTGCGCGTAAATCCACACGTGCGTCACGCTCGAAACCGGCTTCAGACCGAAACTTTCGATCGACCAGTAGAAAAAATCGCTGACGTTGGGCAATGTCGCGTCCGGATACCGGGCGAGATAGTCATGAAACTCCGGAGCAAGATCCTCCACGCCCGGCCGCGCGCTGAGCACCGCGCGGAATTCGTCCCGCAGGCTGACCGGTTGGTCCTTATCCCGGTAAACGATGAGCCCGGCGTTACCCTCCCGAACGTATGCCTCGATGTAGCGCAGCAACTCCTCACGAACGATCGACTGCGCTTGCCCGGCGTGATCCGGTTGAGGCCAGTCCACGTCGCGCGCGAGCCGGTCCATGGCTGTGGCCGGAAGCTTCACATTGCAGTGGCCGGGGCGGCAAGCGCTCAGATCATCCAGATCCCGGGGTTCGAGGCGAAATCCTTCCAGATCCCGAGGCCTGATGGGCGGCGTGAACTTCCGAATCCTGAGAACCGCCGGATTCTTCTTGAAATCCTCAATGTCGCTGAATTTCGCGACAAAACACGCGGTGGTCGCGCGCACGCGCGCCACTCCCGCGACAGCCACCTCCCGCTTTTCGCTGCTGCTCAGCACTCTCGCCTGCGGATCGCCGCGCATTGCAGCCTGCCACTGATCCTTCGTGAGGCCGGTCAACGCGCGCAGGGCCGAAAGATCCCACGCCTGCGTGGCTCTAGGCGCGATCAGTCCCAGAAGAACGGCGGCTGCGGCTGCGCGGCATCTCATGCTCAAAAGCGCCACGGGATCTGATTGTATCGGCGCAGGCGGAAGCCCTTCTTCCGCAATCCGCTAACATGGTTCCTTCTTATGTCCGAATCGGCGCCAGCCATTGCCGTGCGCGATTTGCGCAAGATCTACGACGGCAAGGCCGCTGTCGATGGCCTCACGCTCATCGTCCCGCGCGGCTCCTTCTTCGGATTCCTCGGTCCCAATGGCGCGGGCAAATCCACCACAATACGGATGCTCACCGGCCTCATTCCCGCCACCTCAGGTTCCATCGAGTTGCTCGGCCTGCGCATGCCTGAAGACGAACTCGCGATCAAACAGCGCATCGGTCTCGTGCCCGATGAATCTCTGCTGTTCGACCGCCTCACCGGCGCCGAGTTCCTCGAATTCGTTGGCCGCATGTATCACCTTGCCCGGCCTCTTGCGCGACAGCGGGCCGAGGAACTCCTCGACCTGTTCGAGCTCGGGAACGAACGCCGCAAGCTGATCGCCGAATATTCCAAAGGCATGCGCAAACGCATCGCCATGGCAGCCTCCCTGATCCACAAGCCCGAACTCTTCCTCATGGACGAGCCGTTCGAAGGCGTGGACGCCGTCGGCGCCCGCCTCATGAAGGACATCCTCCTCGATCAGGTCCACCATGGCGCTACCATTTTCCTGACCTCCCACGTCCTTGAGGTTGTCGAGCGGCTCTGTGATCACGCCGCCATCATCAATGCCGGCCGAATCGTCGCCGAAGGCGCGATGGACGAACTGCGTGCCGGCTCTCAGACGCTCGAAGAGGTCTTCGTCAGAACCGTCGGCGCCGATCGCGAATACGAAAGACTCGAATGGCTCTCCTGAAATCCCTTCTTCCTTTTGTCGCTATCACGGCCGCCCTGGCTCAGACGCTGCCGGTGAAACTCAGCGTGGACGCGAGCGAAGCGCCACGCCGCCTGCTGCGCACCAGGATGACGTTCCCGGTGCAGTCCGGACCGCTCTCGCTGCTCTATCCCAAATGGATACCCGGCGAGCACGGCCCCACCGGTCCTATCGAAGATCTCGTCGGCATCAGGATCACGGGCAACGGCGCACGTATCCCCTGGGAGCGCGACGCCGTCAACATGTACGAGTTCCACATCACTGTGCCGCCGGGCGTTTCCAGCATCGATGTGAGCGCCGAATTCATTTCGCCGCCTGAGACCGGCGGCTTTTCGTCGGGGGGGTCCGTCACCTCGCAACTGGCCGTGCTCAGCTGGAACCAGTTGTTGCTTTATCCCAAAGGCGTGCCCGCGGACCAGTTGAACTATCAGGCCACGCTGAAAGTCCCGAACGGCTGGCGCTTCGGAACCGCCCTCCCCATTGACACGGAATCCGGCAATCAGATCGTGTTCAAACCCGCTTCACTCACGACGCTGATCGATTCTCCCGTTCAGACCGGCGCCAATTTCCGCACGGTCGATCTCAATCCCGGCGGCGCAATCCCGCACTACCTTCATATCGCCGCGGACAGCGAGCATGCCACCGGGATCTCCGAGGAAACGACCGCGCACTATCGCAACCTCGTCCGGGAAGCCGCGACGTTGTTCGGCGCCACGCACTATCGCGATTACCACTTCCTTTACACGCTGAGCAATCACATTGCGCACTTCGGCCTCGAGCATCATGAATCGAGCGACGATCGCACCGATGAAGAAGCGCTCGTCGACGAAGATCACCGGCGTCTCGCCGCGGGACTGCTCCCGCATGAGTTCGTGCATTCCTGGAACGGCAAATTCCGCCGCCCCGCCGGTCTCGCCACCCAGGACTACAACGAGCCGATGAAAGGCAATCTGCTCTGGGTCTACGAAGGACTCACCGAATATCTCGGTGAGATCCTCACCCCGCGAAGCGGCCTCTCCAACACGGAAGACTTTTTCGACTCCCTCGCCGATGAAGCCGCAATTCTGGACAAGGAAGCCGGCCGTACATGGCGTCCTCTCGAAGACACCGCCGTCGCCGCGCAGGTGCTCTATTCATCCCGATCCGATTACAAGGACCTTCG
>DASZUZ010000478.1:0-6172 GCA_035547415.1 Bryobacteraceae bacterium
AACTGGACCAGCGGTCAATGAAGCTGTCCGAGATTATCTCGCTCGAGGAGGGCAGCATCATCGAGATGCAGCGCTCTGCGGGCGACAACATCGATGTGTATATCGGATCGAGGCTGGCGGCTTTCGGAGAAATCGTGATCATCGAGAACATCATGGGCGTGCGGATCACGGATTTCAATGTGGAGCGACGATGATCGATACGCTCCAGCCTCTGGCGGCGGTGGTCGCGGTGTTGGCCCTTCTGGGAGGCGTGTTGTTCGTGCTCAGACGAAGATTCCCCAAGCTCTCGCCCGGCGACGTGGGGAGCATGGAACTTGTCGAGCGTTTACCGCTCGGTCCTCAGCACGCCTTGCACCTGGTGCGAGTGGGAGAGCGGAGGATTGTCGTGGCAACGGCTCCTTCGTCCTGCCAGTTCCTGGGCGAGGTGGAGCAGTGAAGCCCTTCAGGAAGGCGGGTATGCGGTTCCTTGTTCCTGTCTTCTTCGTGATGGCCGGGACCGCGCGCGCCGCGCAGTCTCCCTCGCTCCTTCCTCTGAATTCGAAGGAACTCAGTATGCCGATGCAGATCATCATCCTGATGACACTGCTGACGATATTGCCCGCAATTATCATGTCCATCACGCCGTTCCTTCGCATCTCGATCGTTCTGCACTTTCTGCGGCAGGCGCTCGGAACGCAGAGCACGCCGTCGAACCAGGTGCTGATCGGACTTGCGCTCTTTCTGACCCTGGTTCTCATCCAGCCGATCGGCGTCCAGATCTACAAAGACGCATGGCAACCGATGGAGGCCGGCCAGATTACGCCGGCCGAGGCCTGGGAGAAGGGCTCGATGCCGCTCAAGGCCTATCTCGGTCGTTTCGTGAGAGAGAAAGACGTCAAACTGTTTGTCGATATCACGCACGCGACGGCCCCGCGCGCCGCTTCCGATCTCGATCTCGCCGTGCTCGCGCCCGCGTATATCCTCTCTGAAATGCGCGCCGGCTTTCAGATCGGCGCCGTTCTTTTCCTGCCATTTCTGCTCATCGATATCGTGGTCGCATCCGTCACTCTTTCCATCGGCATGGTGCAGTTGCCCCCTGCCATGGTGTCGGCGCCGTTCAAAATCCTGCTCTTCGTGCTGGTTGACGGCTGGAATCTGACGATCGGATCGTTGATGAAAGGGTTTTACGCATGAATGCGGACGGCGTTGCGCACATCGTCGGGCAGATGTTCGTGGCGGCGTTCTGGATTTCCGCCCCGCTTCTTGCGATCGGCTTTGCGACGGGCATCGTGATCAGTCTGATCCAGATCGTCACGTCGATTCAGGACACCGGTTTCAACTCGATTCCGCGCCTGATCGCGTTTCTGGGCGGAAGTCTCCTGCTCATGCCGTGGATGGTGCACCGGACCATGGCGTACGCGATCGATATTTTGGGAAACCTGAGCCGCTATGCACGCTGACTCGCTTTTCACATACGCGGCGCTGTTCGGCTTTCTGTTTACGCTGGCGCGCGTTTCCTGCGTGTTTGCATTTCTGCCCCTGGCTGCCTTCAAAGGCGCCCCGGATGCGTCGAAGGTCATCCTGTCGCTCGCGTTCACGATCATCCTGTGGCCTGAGTGGAAAGGTCCTGTTACGGCTAACTGGACGATCGGTCGCATCGTCACCGGCATCGCTTCCGAAGCCACATTGGGATTTGCGGTCGGCCTGGCGCTTGCGGTTGTGCTCGAAGTCTTCCAGATGGCGGCGCAGATCATAACTACCCAGGCAGGATTTGGTTTCGCGTCCACAATCGATCCCAACAGCGGAGCCGACTCGACCGTCCTGCTGACCATCGCCCAGTTGACGGCGGGGTTACTGTTCTTTGTGACCGGCTCCGACCGGATGCTCGTGCGGGCCATGGCCGATAGCCTTCGGCTGTGTCCGCCAGAGTCGTTCTCGGTGCAGCCAGGGTGGGGCGAGGCATTAATCCAATTCGTTTCTTCGATTTTCAGTTCCGGATTGCGTCTTGCCGCGCCCGTCATCGCATTGTTATTGCTCGCTGACGCCGCGCTTGCGGTGCTCGGCCGGATTCAGACGCAGATTCATCTTGTGAGTCTGACGCTTCCCGTCAAACTCGGCGGCGCAATGCTCGTCATTTCGGCGACGCTCATTTTTCAGCCGCGGTTCTTCGGATCTCTGATGACAAACGCGATTCGGCTGATGGAAGAAATCTTCCGGAACGGTCACTGATGTCGGACAACGCCCAGCGGACTGAAAAAGCGACGCCGCAACGTCTGAAGAAGGCGCGCGAGAAAGGCGACTACCCGGCTGCCCGCGAGTTCGTCGCCGCGATCCAGTTTTTCGCGTTTGTAGTAATCGCTGCCGCTTATTTTCCGGACTGGGTCGGCGGCGTGCAGTCCACGCTGCGGATGGGGTTGAAGCAGGCGTTCCGGGCGTCTCTCACCACGGGTGACATCGCGAACCTGTTCCAGCAGCTTGCGCGGGCAGCATTGCTTCCGCTCGCGGTGCTCGGCGGGATTCTGATGGCGCTCACCCTTCTGCTCCAGATGGCCGCCACCAATGCGGGATTCAGCCTGGCGCGGCTCTCCCCGAAGTTTGAGCGGCTCAGCCCCGCCAGCCGTCTGAAAGATCTACCCGCGAACAATCTGGTCAATCTGGCGCAGGCTTCGATCATGATCCCCGTCATGCTGTGGCTCACGTGGTCGCTTGTTCGGGATCGCCTGCCCGAACTCCTGCGTCTTCCGATGCTGCCGGTCGCCACAAGCGCGGCAACCGCAGGCGGGTTGCTGACGGAGGCGCTCAGGAAATCGGCGTCCGTTCTTGTGGCGCTCGGGGCGGTGATGCTGATTCGCGAGCGCGCTCGTTACGCCAGACGGCTTCGTATGAGCAAGCAGGAAATCCGCGACGAAGCAAAGGAGAATGAAGGCAATCCGCAGATCAAAGCCCGTATCCGCCGCATCCAGCGCGATATGCGCCGCAGGAACATGATGCGGGAGGTTCCGGGCGCGACGGCGGTGATCGTAAATCCGACTCATTATGCGGTGGCGCTGAAATACGATCAGGCCGCCATGACCGCGCCACAGGTGGTTGCGAAGGGCAAGAACTACATCGCCGCGCGCATTCGCCAACGGGCCATCGAAAATCAGGTGCCGATTATCGAGAATCCTCCGCTCGCCCAGGCTCTGTATAAGTCGGTGGACGTGGGTCAGGAGATTCCTCCGCATCTGTACAGGGCTGTCGCCGAGATTCTGGCCTACATCTTCAGGCTGATGCATAACGCCGGAGGGAGACAGCCATGACCGCGACGCAGGCGCAGACCCGGCCGAAAGGGCCGAAGATTTCTCTCCAGAGCTTGAGCGAGTTCGCTGTTCCGGGCGCTGTTCTGGCGATCGTGCTGGCGCTCATCGCGCCGATGCCCAGCATGCTGCTGGACCTCCTGATCGTATGCGACATCATGATGTCCGTCATCGTCCTGATGGTTGCGATGTACATTACGAAGCCCGTGGAGTTCAATGTTTTCCCGACGACGCTGCTGCTGCTGACGCTGTTTCGCCTCGCGTTAAATGTTTCATCGGCGCGCCTGATTCTCCTGAACGGACACACAGGGACCTCGGCCGCGGGCGATGTGATCCAGGCGTTCGGAAACTTTGTCGTGGGCGGCAACTACATCATCGGAGCCGTTATCTTCCTCGTTCTGATCGCCATCCAATACGTTGTTATCAACCACGGCGCCGTACGCATCTCGGAGGTGACGGCTCGCTTCACCCTGGATGCTCTGCCCGGCAAACAGATGTCCATCGATTCCGATCTCAATGCCGGCCTGATCGACGAGGCGACCGCCCGCCGCCGTCGCCGCGAACTTTCGAACGAAGCCGAGTTCTTCGGAGCCATGGACGGCGCCAGCCGCTTCACGCAGCGCGATGCGGTAGCAGGTGTGCTCATCACGAGCATCAACATCGTTGCGGGCCTGCTGATCGGCATCCTGCAGCACGGGCTCGATATCGCGAAGGCGCTGCAGACGTATACGGTTCTGACGATCGGCGATGGCCTGGTTACCGTCATTCCCGCTCTCATGATTTCGATTTCGGGCGGCATGATCATCACACGCGCCAGTTCGGAAAACCGCCTGGGAGTCGAGTTTCAGAAACAGGTGTTTGGCGCGGCGGAACCACTTCTTCTGTCGAGCGGCGTCCTGGTCGCCCTGGCCCTGTTTCCGGGGCTCCCGAAAATTCCATTCATTCTCCTGGGAGCCGGGCTCGGGACTGCCGGATGGCGGATGAAGCAGCGCGCCGCGCTCGCGCAACCCGCCGCATCCGCGGCCCAGCCCAAAGCTCCGAAAGAGAATCTTGAAGACCTGCTGCGGGTCGAGCCTGTATCGATTGAAGTCGGCGTCAGTCTGATCTCGTTCATTTCAGACGGCCCCAACTCCCCATTGCTTCGGCGCATCGGCGCGATTCGCAAGCAACTGGCGACTGAACTTGGATTCATCATCCCGGCAGTACGCGTCACCGACAACCTGAGCCTTCGGGCCCGGGAATACGCCATCAGTCTGAAGGGCATCGAAGTCGCGCGTTTCGAACTGCCGCAGGGCTTCGACCTGGCAATCGCCGTGACTGCGTCCGATCGTCCGCCGGAAGGACGCCCGACCAAAGATCCCGCCTTCGGCGTCCCGGCCTGGTGGATTCCTTCCCCGGACTCTGAGAAAGTTCGTTCCATGGGGTATACCGTCATCGATCCGTTGAGCGTGATGAGCACACATCTGGCCGACCTGATCAAACGGTTTGCCCATGAACTGTTCTCGCGGCAGGAGGCCAAAAAGGTTCTCGACCGCGTGAGCGTGGAGCATGCGAAAGTCGTTGAGGATCTGGTCCCCAAACTTCTCCCCCTTGCCACGGTACAGCGCGTCTTTCAGAACCTTCTGCGCGAACGTGTCTCGATTCGCGACGCCGTATCGATTCTGGAGGCGCTGGGCGAAGCCGCCCCTTCCACGCGCAATCCGGTTTTGCTCACGGATTATGTCCGGCAGGCGATGCGCCGGGTTGTCGTGAAGCCGTACATCAGCGCCGGCAACGACCTTGCGGCATGGTTCCTCGATCAGCAGATCGAGCGGTTTGTCGAGAGCGCGGTCGAACACGGCGAATCGAACAGTTCGCTCGCGCTGGCCCCGAACTCGTTGCGGGACTTGCTTGACAGGGTCAACCGATCGGTGGGGCCGCTCGAGTCTCCGACGATTGTGATTACCAGCTCAACCTGCCGCTATTTCCTACGGCAGGCCCTCGAATCGTCGATTCCCAACCTGTTTTTTCTGGCGCACAGCGAGATTCCCGCTGGCGTGAAAGTTATATCTCTTGGAGTGATTCAGTAGCATGCAGACGAAGACATATTTTGCGAGTAGCGTTCCGGCGGCCCTTGAAGTGGCGCGGAAGGAACTGGGTGAAGACGCGCTGCTGGTCAATTCGAAGCGGGCGTCCGCCGCTGCGCGGCCCTTCGGGCGGCTGGAGGTAACGTTTGCTTACGATGCAAAGCCGGCGGCCGCGCCGTGGGCGCCCCCCCGTGTTTCCGAACTCGATGAAATCCGGCAGCAGATCTCCGCGCTGAAGCGGGCCGTGAGTGGCGCCGGACAGGTGTTGGATGACGAAGCGCCCGCGCCTGTTCGGAAGCCGCCCGCACGGTCGGGAATACCCGAAGCGACCTTCGCCGAGATGAAGCCAGGCGAGAGCCGGACCCTGGCGTTCGTCGGGCCTCCCGGACGAGGGAAGACAACCTCGCTGATCAAGATCGCGATTCGGTTCGGCCTCGCGCGCCGGATTCCCGTTCGCATTTACAGCGCCGGAGCGCACGGCGTCGGTTGTGAGGAGCAGATCGCCCGTTACGCGACGATTCTGGGCGTGCCCTTTCATGGGTGCGAATCCCTTGAAAGCCTCAACCTTGCCCTCAGCGGAGAGGCGTGGAAGGGACTCGCCCTGATTGATACGCCGGGGCTGTCTCCCTCGGAGGGCGCGGAATTGGCGGCGCTTGCCCGATTTTTCTCGCGGCGGCCGGAAATCGAAAAGCATCTGGTCCTAAGGGCTGACGCTCGTTCTGCCGATATGTCTCATGTGATAGCCCGATTTTCAGAGATGAAGGTATCGCGGCTGCTGTTTACCGGAATGGACGAAATTCTGAATGCGGATGCGGTGGTGGAAACGCTGAT
>DASZUZ010000479.1:0-1793 GCA_035547415.1 Bryobacteraceae bacterium
CGGGGCAGCGCTGCCAGTGGCGCGAACCCCTGCATTTCTGTCACGATAGAGTTTTACAACTAAATGTTCCGCTTTGAAACGGCGGGTGAGTCCCACGGCGAGTGTCTCGTCGCGACCCTGACGGGGCTCCCGGCCGGCATACCAATCGCAGTAGACGCGATCAACCACGAACTCTGGCGCAGACAGCAAGGCTTTGGTCGCGGCGGCCGAATGAAGATCGAGACGGACCGCGTATCCATCGTCTCCGGCGTGCGGCACGGGCGCACCATCGGTTCGCCGGTCGCAATGATCATCGCCAATGCCGACTGGAAGAACTGGACGGAGTCGCTTCCGGTGGAGAGCGGCGATCCGGCGCTGCACAAGCCCGTCTCGCGGCCCCGGCCGGGCCACGCCGATCTTGCGGGAGCCCTCAAGTACGACTTCGCCGATGCCCGCTACATTCTCGAGCGCGCGAGCGCCCGCGAGACCACCGCGCGTGTCGCCGTCGGCGCCATGGCCAAACAGTTCCTTTCCCTCTTCGGCATCGAGGTCCTGAGCCACGTGATCGCGGTTGGCTCCAGACGACTGGAACGGACTGTCGCCTGGGAAGAGATCGTGGCCCTCAGCCGGAAGACCGAAGTTCTTCTCGGCTGCGTCGATCCGGAGGCGGAGCAGGAAATGAAGGCCGTCGTCGACGAAGCCTATCGAACCGGAGACACCGTGGGCGGCATCTTTGAAGTAGTGGCGCGCGGGTTACCCCCGGGACTCGGTTCCCATATCACCTGGGATTCGCGGCTGGACGGACGCCTCGCGCAGGCCATTGTTTCCATGCAGGCGGTCAAAGGCGTTGAGGTCGGGTTCGCCGAAGAAGGCTCGCAGAGTTTCGGATCGAAGGTGCAGGACACCATTCACTACAATCGCGACGACAGACGGTTCTTCCGCGGGAATAACCGCGCCGGCGGTATCGAAGGCGGCATGACCAACGGCGAAGACCTCCGTGTGCGCGGCTTCCTGAAGCCGATCTCCACCCTGCGCCGGCCGCTCGAGTCCGTGGATCTGGAAACACGGGAGCCATCGAAGGCGGCTTACGAGCGCTCGGACGTGTGCGTAGTGCCGGCCGCCGGCGTTATCGGCGAGGCAATGGTGGCACTTGTGCTGGCCGGAGCCATGCTGGAAAAATTCGGCGGCGACTCGATCGGGGAGACGAAGCGGAATTACGAGGGGTACCTCGAGCAGGTTCGCAATTACTGATGACGTACCGGATCGTCAAATATCTGAATAATCCGATTCTCGAACGTCCGGCCGACACGATCACCGAGTTCGATACGTCGGAATTGCACCAACTGGTCGCCGACATGTTCGAAATCATGTATGCGTCCCACGGCGTGGGCCTGGCCGCTCCGCAGATCGACGTTTCCCGGCGACTGACCGTGATCGATGTCACGGGAGGCGAGGAAGGGACTGAGCCGGAACGCCTCGTTCTGATTAATCCTGAAGTGATTGCGAAAGAAGGCAAGCAGACCGGTGAAGAAGGCTGTCTCAGCATTCCGGGATTTCGGGAGCCCGTCACGCGCGCGAAGAAAGCAACCGTCCGCGCGCAGAACGTGAAAGGCGAGTGGTTCGAAATCACGGGAGAGGATCTGCTGGCGCGCGCGCTGCAGCACGAGATCGACCACCTCAACGGCATTCTGTTCCTCAGTCACCTGAGCGCGCTCAAGCGCGATCTGATCAAGCGGAAGATCAGGAAGCTTCAGAAGGCTGGAGAGTGGGAGTGAGCCGTTGAAGGTCGTTTTTCTCGGCACGCCGGAGTTTGC
>DASZUZ010000480.1:0-2825 GCA_035547415.1 Bryobacteraceae bacterium
CAATACGGTGTCGAAGAACTTCTTCCCGTACATCCCGGTCGTGAACACGCCGGGCGCAAACAACGTGCAGGGCACGCCGGTGCAGCGTCTGGACGACGACCAGTTCAATCTTCGGGGAGACTGGCTGATCAGCAGCAAGCACTCTCTCTTTGGCCGCTACACCCGGCAGAACGCGCCGCTGATCCCTGCTGCGCTGGTTCCTCTCGGCGGATCGCAGGTGGACTCGAAGGGAATTTCGACCCTCGCGCAATTGACATCCTCCCTCTCGCCGACGCTGGTCAATGTGGCGCGCGTGTCGTACACTTACATGTCGCTGTTCGGAAAGCAGGTGCCCGTCAACACCAACATCGCGCAGCAGATCGGAATCACGGGCGTTTCCACTTCGCCCATCAACTGGGGCGTCCCCAATGTCTCATGGCAGGGGTTCAGCGGAATCGGCAGCAACGGCCTGACCCAGGGCAACCGGCTGAACAACTATTTCGCGGGTGACGATCTGACCCTGATCAAGGGCGGACACACCATGAAATTCGGCTACAACATCGAGCAATCGCGCCTTCTGCTCGATAGCGACAACGGCCCGCGCGGCAGTTTCACGTTCAATTCGAGCTTCACGGCGGCGTTGGATCCGGTCACCGGCAACCCGGTGGCGAACACCGGCGCCGGCGTCGCGGATTTCCTGCTGGGATATCCGACCAATATGAGCGGCGCCGTGGGCACGTCACTCACGCATTTCACCTTCTTTTCGCATAACCTCTATGCGCAGGACGATTGGAAAGTCACCAAAGAACTGACGCTCAACTACGGGCTGCGATGGGAGTTTCAGGGGCCGCCGACCCCGATCGATCAGGAACTCAACCACGTCTATGGCTTCGATTTCAAAACCGGCAAGCAGTTGTTCCCCACCTTGCACCAGGTTCGGAATTCGATCGTCAATCCGGATTACACAAACTTCGCCCCGCGCCTGGGCTTCGCGTACAATCCGGCGAAGCTGCAGAGCTGGGTGTTTCGCGGCGGCATCGGCATTTACTACGACCAGACCCAACTCAACGAGACGCAGTTCATCACCAACGGGCCGCCGATCTTTACGCAGCAGAACGTCAATCTGACAGGCCGCGGTCTGCCCGTCTATCAGTTCGGCGTGAACACGCTGCCCGTGGTCACAATTCCGCCCGTGGATAACAACTACATCACCCCGCCGGGCACGAACCTCTTTGTCGAAGAGGCCACGGGGAAGAAGCCGCGCGTCTATATGTGGACCCTGTCGGTACAGAAGTCCCTTCCCGGAGGATGGCTGTTCGAGAGCGCATGGGTGGGCTCGCACGGGCGCCGGCTCTCCAAGCGGTACAACGCGTACGCGAATGTCACGCCGGGCGTGCTGTACGACGTGACGCCCGGTGTGGCGACCCGTTACCCGCAACTGAACCAGATGCTCTACTCGTCGCAGGCGGGGTGGTCGGATTTCAACGCGCTCAATCTCAAACTGGAGCGCCGGTTTGCCAACGGGTTTCAGTTGTTGATGGCGGAGACGTGGGCGAAATCGATCGACACGGATTCCGCCGGTTCCTTTGGTTCGCCCAATCTGAATCCGGCGAACTTCCAGTTGGATAAGGGCCCCTCGGATTTCGATATCCGGCACCGGTTTGTAACAAGCGTCGTGTACGAACTGCCGTTCGGCAAGGGGAAGCGATTCCTCGGCAATATCGGGCGAGTGCCGGATTTGCTGGTGGGCGGATGGCAGTTGAACACGATCGCCTACTGGCAAACGGGTAATCAGAGGAGTGTCAGTTCGACGAACCTCACGGGCATCTCCTATGTGACGCAGCGGGCGGACGCCACAGGAATCGCCCCTGGCAGCAAATTCGGGAATATCGTTCCGGGGCAGGACTTTGGCGGGGCCAATACCGCCCGCTACTGGTTCAACCCGGCGGCATTCTCCCCGACGCTGCCGCTGAAATTCGGCACGTCGGGCCGCGACATCATCACCGCGCCTTCGTGGACGAACTTCGATATCTCGGCGTTCAAAAATTTCACGATCACGGAGAGCGTGATCCTGCAGTTCCGCGCCGAGGCCTTCGATGCGTTCAACAACGTGAAGTTCTTCCCGCCGGATATGAGCGTCGTGAGTCCGACCTATGCGACGCTGCAAAGCGCGGACCGGCCGAGGGTGATGCAACTGGCGCTGCGATTGACGTTCTGAACAGGAAAGGGAACGTGGGCCTCGACGAACGGATCGCCGCTTTGATCGCTTGTGAGTCTTCTCAAAGCGGCTTCGGCCCTATCGCAGCGCCGCATTCAGAAGCGCCGGAAGCACGTCGGACACAAACGACCTCACGGAAGGCTGCGCCGGAGGATTCAGTCCATAAACAACCACCTGGCCCATGCTGTTCGGCGACGAATAAGTCTGGTTGACCAGTTGGGCGCAAGTCTTGTCGGCGTTGTAGCGATCGCAATCGATGGCGTGGACATAAGGCTCGGGCGTCGGGAAAGCCGCGACATAAACCTTCCCGTTGGCAATGGTAGGGGGATTGAACTTCGCGAAGTGCCCCAGGCTGTCCCGGTCCGGCGCCGTCTCGCTGGTCCACAGCGTACGGCCGATATTTTCCGCATCCAGCGCCACCAGTTGCCCCCGCTTCGTGCTGAAAGAAGCGTCCGTCACAAAGTCGCCCGTATTGTCCGAAGCGAAGGTCGCCCAGAGAATCCCCGTGCCGCTGCTGTCACCGTTGGCCGATAAGGACAAGATCGCCCCCGGATGGCCCTGGATCGCGCTGTGAGTCTTCGATACCGGCGTCGTGCTCAGGACAGGCGCGCCTTCGCTCGCGCTGCCG
>DASZUZ010000481.1:0-2721 GCA_035547415.1 Bryobacteraceae bacterium
TGGACTGCCACAATCGCCCGGCTCATTCATTCCAGCTTGCGGCGCGCGCGGTCGATCGCGCTCTGGCCGCCGGAGAACTGCCGGCCGGATTGCCTTACGTCAAAAAAGCAGCGCTCGAACTGCTCGCCGACCCGGATGGAAAGGATCTTCCCGCAAAATTGATGCGGATCTACCGCGCAAAATATTCCGATGTCTGCGCGGAGCATTCCCGCGAAATCGATGCCGCTGGCCGAACGCTCGAAGCGATCTATAACCAGAATGTCTTCCCGGACCTCAGAGTCACCTGGGGAACTTATCCCAACTACCTCGGACACACTGACGCGCCAGGCTGCTTCCGGTGTCATGACGACAATCATGCCCGGGCGGATAAGAAGACCATCACGCAGGACTGTTCAGCCTGTCATCAGATGGTCGCTGTCGATGAGCCTTCACCCGAAATACTGAAGACGCTGGGCATGGATGGCAGGCAACCGTAGGCCGGGGCCGGGTAGTTATTTACTCAGCGCCGCCTCCAGCTTTTTCGCGATTTTAGCGGCCGCATGATTCAGGCTTCCGCCCGATCTCGAATGCGGCGGCTTCTCGTAATCCGACCACAGAACCTGCCGCGTGTTCGCGTCCACCAGGAAGACCGTGCCTTTCGCCGCGCTCGAACGGAAGCCCGGATGCAAATCATCGGTTTTCTGATCGTCCTTTTTCTCGTCGCGCGGATGAATTTTCGCCATCTTCTGCTCGAAGGTTTCTCCGAGCCGTTCGGTCAGAACGGAGTCCGCGATCTTCGGATCGGCAACCACCTGCACGACGTGATCGCGCGCAAGCTGTTCCGCGAGATACTGGTCGAATCCCCCCGCCATGGGCAGGATGTAGACCTTCCGCGCGGGCGTTTGCGCGAATGCGCCCAGAGCAAAGATCACGGGCAGGACAAGGCGTTTCATTACAATCACAGTTTACAGGTGAGCAAAGGCAACTCGATTACCGCCGTCATCCCCGTCCACAATCGTGCCGACCTTCTTCGAGACCTGCTCCGCACCGTTCGGGCACAGTCGATCGCTTTCGAAGAGGTCATCGTGATCGACAACGGATCGTCCGATTCCGCTCCCCAACTGGCCCGCGCCGAGGGATGCACGGTCATCGAAATGGGCGAGAACGCCGGCTTCGCCCGCGCCGTCAATCGCGGCTGGAGAGCCGCAACCACGGAATGGGTGGCGATCCTGAACAGCGACGTGGGCCTCGATGACCGCTGGACCGAGCGTCTTCTGGCCGGCGCCGGCGCCGCCGCCTTCGCTACCGGACTGATCCTCGACGCTGCCGGACACCGGACCGGGACAAAACGGATCGACGGCAGCTACGACCTCGTCAGCCGCGGCGCGTGCGCGTGGCGCGCTGGTCACGGCGAACCGGCAGAAGGTGCTTCCGTACCTGTCCCGATCGCCGTGGCCCCCGCCACCGCCTGCATCTTTCGCCGGGACGTTCTCGCCCGCCTCAACGGTTTTGACGAACAATTCGGATCCTATCTGGAGGACGTGGACCTGGGACTCCGCTGTCTCCGCGAGGGACTCACCGGCGTCTTTGTGCCGGATGCGGTCGCATGGCACCACGGCAGCGCGACCCTCGGCCGCTGGAATCCACGGGTGGTCCGGCTCATTTCCCGCAACCAGTTAATGCTCGTGGCCCGGCATTACGATCGCGCTCTTTTCTGGTCCTGCATCTGGCCGATCCTGACGGGCCAGGTCCTCTGGGGGCTGGTTGCGATGCGGCATGGAGCGGCCGCCGCATGGGTCGCCGGAAAATGGGATGCGATTCGGAATTTCCGCCTGGAAGCCCCCGCGTCGCCGCGTCTCCGCGAATTCCTCGCGGCCTCCGAAAGGGAGATTCGCACCCGGGCTCGCGACCCGTACTGGAAATGGTATTTCCGCCTGACCGGTGCGGCGCATTGACACATGGCGCGTGTCGCGATCGTCATCGTCACCTATAATTCGGCGGACGAGGTCGGCGGCTGCCTGGACGCCTTGCACGGGCTTCCGGACACCGAGATCCTGGTCGTCGATAACGCATCCACTGATGCCACCCGCGAGGAGGTTCGCCGTCGGCATATCGCTCTGATCGCCAACAACTACAACGCGGGTTTCGCGGCCGCCGTGAATCAGGGCATCCGCGCGACGACCGCGCCCCTGGTGCTCTTATTGAATCCGGATGCCCATTTCGAGCGGGGTCTCGAACACCTCGAAGCCGAGTTTCGGGATCCTCGTACCGGCGCGGCGGGAGGACTCCTGACCGGTCCGGATGGCAGGCCGCAAACCGGTTTCATGGCGCGCAACCTGCCGACCCCGGCGACCCTGATTTTCGAAGTCCTCGGCATCAATTCGCTCTGGCCGGGCAACCGCGTGAATTGGCACTACCGTTGCTTGGAGAAAAATCCGGTGACTCCTGGGCTTGTCGAGCAGCCGGCCGGCGCGTTCCTGATGTTCCCTCGCGGGATCTGGGAGCAGGTCGGCGGCTTCGACGAGCGTTTCTGGCCCGTATGGTTCGAGGATGTTGATTTCTGCGCGAAACTGAAGCAAGCCGGGTTCCTTGTACATTACAACCCGCGCGCGGTGGCGAAACATACCGGAGGTCACGCCGTAGGCGTACTCGCGCTGGAGAATCGCGAACGATACTGGTATGGTAGTCTTCTTGAGTATGCGGCGAAATACTTTCGGCCGTTAGCATTTCGGTCGGTTTGTC
>DASZUZ010000482.1:0-3052 GCA_035547415.1 Bryobacteraceae bacterium
GACGGTGCTTACCAGCGCATGTCTCAGACGAGGCCCGAATCCGCGCTGATTCGAGCGGTAGTAATGCAGATCTTCATGGCGCGCCGCGGCGACCGCGAATTCGATGGAGTGCTTGATCACGTGCTTGCCGGCGGCTGAAGCGACGCGCATTCCGAAACCCGCGGCGCCCCTGCCCCACTGACGCGGGCTGTTCCTCCATTGCCGGACAGCCGCTCCGCCGAGAACCGAAGGAATCGCGCGCCGGGAAAACGTCCGCTTTCGGTACTCTATCCGGTATGGATGAGCAGGCGCGCGCACCGTGGCCGCCCGGCAGAAACAAGCCGTAAGCGCGAACCACAGGAAAAGGCGGCACATACGCGAACGCATTTTGCAAAACTGGCGCCACGCTGAACAGTTGGTTCGTGGGAACATTTTCTTTTGGGGTCGCGTGTGTCTCGATACGATCGAACATCGCGGGTCACAGATTCTGAGATGACATTCGGGTTCGCCGGCCGGCTCACAGCATTTCTCATTACGACGATCAGCGCCGTTCTGCTGGGGCTCTACGGCTTGGGCGTAGTACTGCCTCTGATGTATCCGCCGCCATGGTCGTGCGTCGGATTCGCTGCTGCCGGTTTGTCAATCTGGCTCGGAACCGCACCGCGTCGCGGCAGCGACACGGCGCAGCAGGCCCTGTCCATCTTCGTTCTGCTGATCGGCGTGATTTCGTGGAGCGAATATTTGTCAGGCCGGGATTTTGGAATGGACACGCTCCTTTTTCCCGACGAACTGCTCACCACCGTTCCCCATCCGGGTCGTCCGGCCCCGGTGACAGGTTTCAATTTTGCGCTGCTGGGTCTGGCTCTGTTCCTCCTGCGATATTCGAAAGGCCTTCCCGCTCTGATTCGGGAACTCAGCGCGGTTACTTCGATCGCCTTCTGTCATCTCGCGATGCTGGCATTCGTCTTCGCGACGGGGCGAGGTCCCGCCAGCCGCGAGATCATGGTCCCGCTCACGGCGTTATTCTTCATTGCGTCATCCGTGACTCTGCTCGCGAGCCGGCCGGAAGGTCCGTTGCTGAGTCTCCTGCGAAGCGCGGGTCCCGCGGGGATCTTTGCGCGATGGCTGATGCCCGTTCCGCTGATCCTTCCGATTGTCACCGTTCTGGTGCGAATGGCAGGGCAGAAAACCGGTGTTCTCGATGCCCGTAACAGCGGGCCGATTCTGTCGTTCGTCGATGTACTGGCCGCCATCCTGATTGTCTGGGGCAGTTCGACGCAGGTTCTCCGTTCCGACATCCTGAGACGCGATGCGGAAGAGGAGCTGAGGCGGTCACGGGACGAACTGGATGAGCGTGTTCAGCAGAGAACGTTGGAACTGCGACGGTCGAACCAGAAGCTTGCGGCGGAAGTTGCGGAACGGCATAGAGCCGAACGCGATCTGCAACTGGCCAACGCCACGCTGAACAATGTAATCGATGCGTCTCCGCTGGCGATCTGCGCATTGAACCAGGATGGCTCGGTTCGCAAGCGCAACTCGGCCGCGGAACTTCTCAGAATCGCCTGGGCGGAGGAATTCCGGGAGATCATCGAGCGGGCCGCGCTCGGCGAAACCAGCGCCGCCGTGGAGATCATCCAGGAACGCGGCAAGGGGCTTCCCCGATATCTGAACGTCTGGGCGTCACCACTGGTCCGTTCGGGTGGAGAGCGGGATGGCGTGCTTGTCATGGCGGTGGATGTCTCCGAACGAAAAGCCTTCGAACTGCAGATTCGGCAGACACAGAAACTGGAAAGCCTCGGCGTACTGGCCGGAGGCATTGCGCACGACTTCAACAATCTCCTCACCGGAATCATGGGTAACGCCAGTCTGGTATTTGAGGAGATGTCTTCCACGGACCCGCAGCGAAATTACCTTCGCCAGGTCATCTCCGCGTCGCAACGGGCGTCCGATCTGACGCGACAGCTTCTGGCCTATGCGGGAAAAGGCCGATTTGTCATCGAGCCCGTCAACATCTCCCAACTCGTAACCGAGATCAGCAGCCTTATACGGACCTCCATCTCAAGAAACGTTCAGCTGCAACTGAACCTCGATCCGGATATTCCCGCCATTGAGGCGGATGCAAGCCAGATCCAGCAGGTCGTAATGAACCTGGTGATCAACGGCTCTGAAGCGATTCCGGAGAAAGGCCGGGTTATCGTGTCCACGGGCCTGGAGGATCTGGATGATGCCGCGATTCGGAGTTTCTCGCAGAGCGACAAGGCGCTGTCTGGACGTTACGTGTCCCTGGAGGTTCAGGACAACGGAAGCGGCATGGACGAAGAAACCATCGCCCGCATCTTCGATCCGTTCTTTACGACCAAATTCACCGGTCGTGGACTGGGTCTGGCGGCGGTGCAGGGCGTCGTTCGCAGCCACAAGGGTCTGCTTGGTGTTCGGAGCACCCCGGGGCAGGGTACGGCGTTCCGGCTCCTGTTTCCCATCGCGGGCTCCACCGGCGCGCCGATTCCAGCCAGTCGTCCGGCCAGGGAAGTCGCCGGGGCTCGCGGACCTTCCCTGGCTGGACGAGGGACCGTTCTGGTGATCGATGATGAGGCGATGGTGCGGGAGACCGCGCGCAACACTCTGGAACGGATGGGCTACCACGTTGTCGAGGCGGAAGACGGGGAAGCCGGCATTGGTCAGTTTGCAAAACAGGCGGGGAAGATCACGGCTGTCCTGCTGGACTTCACCATGCCCGGGCTGAGCGGCCTGGAGACCTTTCAGCGGCTCAAGCAGATCCGGCCAGACGTGCCCGTGATCCTTTCGAGCGGTTTCAACGAAACGGAAGTGGCCCGCAGGTTCAACGGAGAAGGAATAGCCGGCTTCATCCAGAAGCCTTACACGATCGACGCTCTCGCCTCAAAACTGAAGCAGGCTCTCGCCGGTTCGCGTTCCGCGCGCGCTTAACCGTTCAGCGCCTCTAGTATCTTGCCCGGATTCAGAATTCCCTTTGGATCCATCGCCCTTTTCAGTGTTCTCATCAGACGCAACTCCGCGTCGGTGCGGCACAGCTTCAGGTAATCCCGTTTTTCCA
>DASZUZ010000483.1:0-3054 GCA_035547415.1 Bryobacteraceae bacterium
CGGGCGATTGCAACTGTCGCGGGGCGCGAGATCGCTGTCGGGATGAACACGATCTCCTACCCGCATATTCCGATCGAGGTGCTCTTTCCGCGCGCCGAAGTCAAACTGGTCCGCGCCGATATCCATGTCAGCGCGCGGCGCATTGGCTACATCATGGGCGCGGGCGACGAGGTGCCGGATGCTCTCCGGCAGTTGGGTCTGGAAGTGACTATGCTGGGCGAGTCCGACCTCATCCGAGGCGATCTTTCTCGCTTCGACGCTATCGTCGCGGGAGTCCGCGCCTACAATGTCCGTGCCGACCTGAGGGCCAATCAGTCCCGCCTCATGGATTACGTGAAGAACGGCGGAACCTACGTCGTGCAGTACATGAGCGCCGGCGCAGAAAACATTGGCCCGTACAAGATCGACATCCCGGCGGGCAACGCCTACCGTGTCACCGTCGAAGAGAGTCCGGTGACGTTCACTCATCCGGACAGCCGTCTGCTGCAGTATCCAAACCACATTACTTCCAGCGATTTCGCGGGCTGGATTCAGGAACGAGGCCTCCTTTTCCCGACGGAGTGGGACCCGAAATACGAAACCGTCCTCTCTTCCGGAGACCCCGGCGAGAAGCCTCTGAATGGTGGGGAACTATGGACGCACTATGGGAAAGGCGTCTATATCTTCAGTGCCTATGTCTGGTTTCGGGAACTGCCCGCCGGTGTTCCCGGTGCCTACCGCCTGTTCGCAAATATGTTGAGCGCCAAATAGGCGTATAATTCATAACCGGAAAGAGTGAAGTTCGGTTAACCATCTTCACTCTGCCGCGTTGTTGTGCTCTCTCCGTTATTAGCACTACAATAGTCGTTTGGCTGCTCATCCCTTACTGCCTCGCGGTGCCGATCCCTGGGTCGTTCACCACGACGGCTGGTATTACTACACACAGACGACGTTTCGAAACGTGGCGATCTGGCGGGTCCGCGATTTGGCGGAACTGAAGACCGCGCGTCGGAAGATCGTGTGGCGTCCCCCCGCTGGAACGGAGTACTCGCAGAATTTGTGGGCTCCTGAACTTCACCTGATGGACGGCAAGTGGTACATCTACTTTGCCGCCGATGACGGCCACAACCGTAACCACCGGCTCTACGTGCTCGAGAACTCCTCGCCCGACCCCACGAAAGGCGAATGGAGATTCATGGGGCAACTGAGGACTCCGGGCGATTGCTGGGCGATCGATGGTTCCGTGTTCCGGTGCGGCGGGCATCGGTTTCTGCTCTGGTCCGGCTGGGAGGGCTGCGAGAACGGACTCCAGAACATCTACATTGCGCGTCTGGCTGACCCCCTCACGGTGAGCAGTCCCCGCGTCGTCATCTCGACTCCCGAATTCGAGTGGGAGCGTCATGGCCGAATTGCGAAGCCCGGACCCGACGACAAGCCGCACGTCTATGTCAACGAAGGGCCAGCCGCGCTCATCCGGAATGGCCGCATCTGGGTCACGTATTCCGCCAGCGGCTCATGGACGGAATATTATTGCGTCGGTCTGCTTTGGGCGGATCTCCACAGCGATCTCCTGAATCGGGCCTCCTGGAACAAGTGTCCTGAGCCGGTATTCACAGCGGTTGGTGCGGGTGTAACAGGAACCTGCGCCGCTGGCCACAATTCTTTCTTTCGGTCGCCGGATGGAACGGAGGACTGGATTCTGTATCATGCAAACTCCGCCCCCGGCGAAGGCTGGACGAAACGCAGTCCGAGAGCCCAGCGCTTCAACTGGGACCCCATGGGTTGCCCGCAATTCGGCCGACCCGGTGTGATCGAACACCAGCCTGCATCGATGGAGCGAACACCCGCGGACGAGCCGGGTGCAATCCTGACCGCTTAGACCGAAACCACTTCGGCAAACCACTTTTTCCCGAGCCCGAAGTCCTGCGGCGTAAGCTCATGGCCTGTATTCTGAACCGAGAAATCGACTGCCGCGCCGGCTTCCGCCAGGAGACGCCCCAGGGCTTCCGTCCGGCTGAGCGGCGTGAACGCGTCTTCCTGTCCGGCGACAATCAGGACAGGAGCGTTGCTGAGGTCGGGGAGAGTCGCCGGCCGGATTACATTCATCGGGCGCAGCAGAACGCCGCCCGCGATTGACCCTGGATGCAGCAGCATCGTGGCGGCAGCCATATTGGCGCCGTTGGAGTAGCCCAGCGCATACAATCGCGAAGCATCCAGCCCATACTGCGCAATCGCCGAGGCAATCCATTCCGCGAGTTCACCGGCGCGCGTGCGGATCTCGTTTTCGTCGAATACGTCGGGCGTAATCTGCGAGAAGAACCGGAACGCGCCGTTCTCCACAGCCTTCCCTCGCGGGCTCAGAATCGCCGCCCCAGGCACGAGCACCTGACCGACCTGAAGCAGATCGTTCTCGTCTCCTCCCGTTCCGTGCAGTGTGAGCAGAGTGACCGGCGACTTCCCGGGGAGAAAGCGATGAATGAACTCAACGGGCATAAGTTGGCTCTTTCAGTTTGACAGCCCGCTCTTTACAGGACGTCCGCGAAGCCCCTTTTCATGTGACGGAAGAACAGCCCTCCGATGACGAAAGCGCTGGTCGCGAATGCCATGGCGGTCGCAATGTCGCCCCAGGGAATCGTATGCCCCAGCAGCATCTGCCGGTACGCCCGGATGATATAAACCAGCGGGTTCGCCGCCAGAACCAGGCCGACTTCCCGCGGGAACCGGTGGATCGGGTATTGGGCCTCGGGAATCATGACCGGCGTGATCCAGAACCACAGCGTCATCACCACCGTCACTACCTGCGCCGTGTCGCGAAGATAAACCTGCAGCGATGCCGCCACCCATCCGATTCCGACCGCCAGAAGACCCAGTACCAGCATGCTGATCGGCAGGAGCGCGATCATCGGGCTGACTCTGTGCTCGGTAATGGCGACGACCACGATAAACAGAACCACCGCCAGGAGGTGACTCACGAGCGACGATAAAAAAATCGAGACCGGGACAATCTCCGAGGGAAACATGGTCTTGGTGATCAGATTGGCCTGCTCCACAATGGAGCCGGACGCGCGTTGCACC
>DASZUZ010000484.1:0-6178 GCA_035547415.1 Bryobacteraceae bacterium
GAACGGTCTGCAGTTCCTGACGTCGTACGTCTGGAGCCACGCGCTGGCCAACAGCGGCACCCCGCTCAGCGGCTCGACCAACTTCGGCGTGCCCGACCCGACGAACTTCGCTTCGGCCTACTCGACCGCGGCGTGGGACATCCGCCACAGCTTCACCACTGCCTTCAACTACGACATTCCGTTCGGAAAAGGCAAGAGGTTTGGCGGCAACATGAACCGCGCTCTCGATGCGGTCGCGGGTAACTGGCACGCAAACGGTATCCTGACGCTGCGCGCCGGTCAGCCCTACACGATCAACGGTACTTCCTGCGTCGGCAACTGGGGCAAATGCTTGCCGGATGCCGTACCCGGAATGACCCCCAATTCCGCTCCTTCGGGCGGACGTCAGGTCAATTCCGACGGCTACTGGTTCAATCCTGCTGCATACCAGGTCGCCGCGCAGAATGCCGCCGCCAACTTCTATACCGGTGGCAATCTGGGCCTGCAGTCCAACATTGGTCCCGCAACGCGGACGATGGACTTCTCGGTCTTCAAAGACTTCGTTTTCACGGAGCGGATGAAGATGCAGTTCCGCGCGGAAGCCTTCAACCTGGCGAACACTCCGATCTACAGCACGCCGGACGGTTCGCTCGGCGATGCGAAGCTGCCCGCGACCGCGGATGGACGTCCGGCGGTCAACGGCAACGGTAACTTCGGCAAGGTTCTCGGCGCGAACGTCGGAACGGAGCGTCACGTGCAGTTCTCGCTCCGGCTCCAGTTCTAAGCCGGGAGTCAGTAACAACCATCGGCGGCCCGCTTCGGCGGGCCGCTTTTTTATGTCTGCCGTTCGTGTTTCCCCGGTCGCGGCCACAAAGGGTCTGCTGCGTTACGCACGGCGCAAAAAGCTGCAAAATAAAATACGATAAACATATCCTCTTATCGTATAATCGTGTTTCATGCTCTCGCAGACTGCCGAGTATGCCCTTCGCGCCATCGTCGCTCTCGCGACCAGTAATGGCGCCGCCCGAACCGCTCAGGATCTCTCCCGCGATTCGCAGGTTCCCCTCGACTACCTGTCGAAGGTGCTCCACTCTCTGGCCCGTGCCGGTATTCTCACGGGACAGCGGGGAAGAGGAGGCGGCTTCCAGTCCGTGAAGCCGGCTTCTGAGTTGACCGTCCTCGAGGTGGTCACCGCAGTCGACCCTCTGAAGAGGATTCGAACCTGTCCCCTTGGAATCGCGGCGCACGGTGAAAATCTCTGCCCGTTGCATCGAAAACTGGACGATGCCGTGCGCTCGGTTGAAGAAGCGTTCGCCGGCACGACGATCGAATCGCTGATCGGCCGTTCATTCTGCGAAGGAGACAAGTGCGATGCGGCTGCGTAAGCTCCTGACAATATTCGTTCCCGCGGCGGTAGCAATCGCCGGGCTCAGCAGTTCATACATGTTTCCGGTGGACAGCGACGCCATTCAATACAGCCGCGGGCAGGTGGACGATTCCGTTTCGCGGCTGGAAACGCGGCTCGAGAAAGGCGACGTGAAACTACAGTACGACGATGAGTTCGGATATCTGAAGTCCGTTCTCAAAGAACTGCACGTTCCCGCGAGCTCGCAGGTTCTCGTCTTCTCGAAGACCAGTTTTCAGGCCCCGCGCATCGCTCCGCGTACGCCGCGCGCCCTCTACTTCAATGACGATGTAGCGGTCGGGTTTGTACGGACCGGCGACGTTCTGGAATTCGCCGCGCTCGATCCGAAGCAGGGCATCATCTTCTACACGCTCGACCAGGAGCGCGCTTCCCACCCCCATTTCATCCGGCGCGATACCTGTCTGCAGTGCCATCAGTCCGGAGGAACATTGGGTATTCCGGGATTGATGGTGCGCTCAGTGACCCCGGACCGCTCCGGAATGCCGGTGATGAGCGCCGGCGGCTTCGTTACGGACCACCGCAGCCCGCTTTCGGAGCGCTGGGGCGGCTGGTATGTGACCGGAACAACCGGCCGCCAACAGCATATGGGCAACACCTTCCTGCAGGATGCGAACGGCGATCAGAAGCTGGCGGTGTCCGACGACACTATCAATGTGACCGACCTGAGCCGCTTCATCGATACGGCGGCATGGTTGACCCCGCACAGCGACGTCGTTGCCCTGATGACTCTGGAGCATCAGACGCAGATGGATAATCTGATGATCCGGGTGGGATGGGAAGCGCGTACGGCGCTTCTCGAAAACGAGGCGATCAATAAGTCCCTGGGCGAACCAGTGACTCAGGTGCGAGAGTCCATCCAGCATCGGATCAATACGGCAGTGGAAGACCTCGTCGAGTATATGCTTTTCGCGGACGAGGCGAAGCTCACCTCACCAGTGAAGGGCACATCCGGCTTCGCCGCCGAGTTTCAGGCTCGCGGTCCGAAGGACCCGAAAGGCCGCTCGCTGCGCGACTTCGACCTGAAGACGCGGATGTTCCGGTATCCCTGCAGCTTCATGATCTATTCGGAGACGTTCGATAGTCTGCCGGAGATCGTCAAAACGAGAGTCTACGAGCGTCTGCGGCAGGTGCTCACGGGGCAGGATGCAAGCCCCAAGTATGCCCACCTCACGGCGGAAGACAGACGGGCAATCTTCGAAATCCTCACCGCCACGAAGAAGGATTTCGCCAGCGCGAGCGAACCGGCGCCCGCCCGCGCTTCACTGCAATAGCAAACGCCGGTTACCGCCGGTCGCGGCGATCTTCATTCCGCCGCTCAGGACCGCGGCGCTCCGGTTCACGGTGCTCGGGACCGCGATATTCGCGCAATTCGTGGTGCTCCATCCGATGATCCTGAACCTGCGGACGCGGCGCTACATACGGATGTACATACGTCTGCCGGTTTACCCAGGTGCGTTCCCACGGCCGGTTATTCACGATAATCCGATGGTCGTGCCATCCGAACGCGGTGTTTCCCCAGCCCCAGGGAGCAAACGACCCGATGACAATCCGCGGACCGAACGTGATCGCCCCGCCAACAAAGAAGCCCGGTCGCGGACGCGCGTAGACAACATACGGGTCGTAATAAGGAACGTAGACATACGCCGGGTCAACAGGCAGGATTTCGATATCGCCCGGTCCGGCATTCACCACCCGGATCTGCCCGCCCGAACGAAGATATCCGTAGTTCAGTGCCATTGCCCGCTGCCGTTGCACGGCATCCATCACGGCGGCGCGATTGGCGAGCACTGCGTTGCCGAGTTGCTGGGTCCAGCCCATGTCGCCGGACATCATGTCCAGAACGGTGGGAAACGGAAGCAACGCCAGAACACTCGGATCCCAGGGCAGACCATCGTCGCGAATGGCGCGGGCCATCGCGTCGCCGGTCATGTAAGCATGAGCGCGAGCCCAGGCGTCGGCGTCCGGAATCTGATTGGGAAAGGTTGCGGCCGTCAGCATCTGCGCAAGGAGCGGGTCCGGATAAAGGGCGATGCGGCCAACGAGGGCATCCAGTTGCTGCGGAGCGAAATAGGGAGGTTGCGCTCCGTAATCCGGCTGCTGGCCATAATAAGGAGGCTGTTGTCCGTAAGCAGGCTGCTGCGGGTACTGCTGTGGCGGATATTGCTGTTGAGGGTATTGGGCGGGTGGGGGTGGCGGATAATTCTGCGCCCAAGCCTGGGCGGATACGGCGCCAGCCGCAAGAATCAAAGTCAGAATCTGGTTTGGTCGTTTCATGAGAGTGTCGCTAGCAGGATCAATACCAACCGGAGAGCGCCTTTATTTGCAACGGCATAACCGCCGTCATCACCCGGTCGATGAAAGATCCGGCCGGTGGGCTTCCGGCGCCGTCCGGTGGAAAACCACCACTTACGGCCCCGCGAGAACGTCGCTCGCCTCGGCTTGGGCAATCAGCTTGTCCGCATCCTCTCGCAACAGAAAACGCTCCGTTACCGCTTTCTCCGCCGCCGCCTTCACGGCATCCACATACCCCTTATGGCTTCCATACCGCTCTTCGAGTGAAAGCCGGGGGTCGCCCGCGGCGATGCGTTCGGTCTTTGTTTTGGCGAATGGCACATACCCGCCGCTGAGCGTACAGATCCGGCCTTTGTCGAATCCCGCCGCCGTTACGTTCCAGCCGAGATACGTCCCGAGCGGCGCCTGACGCAGGACGGACGGCACTCCTCCGACATCGGAGCCATCGGCATCTACTTTGGGAACCAGAGTCGGGAGGACTCGTTTGATGGCGGGCGGTTCTTTGGTGATCACGCCCGAAAGGTCGTTGGAGCGGAAATCGGGCCCGAAGTCGTAATCGAACACAGGATTGACAAGACCGTCGGGCGAAGGTGCGCCAGGAACATGGGGGAATCCGATGGCCGATCTCGTCGCTGGTGCGAGTTGCCCTTGATCAAGCCGCGGATAGCGGCTGGGCGGAGGCTCCGTGCCCTTCGTGACCCAATCCACGAGCGCCACGGTCAGCGCGCGCATCGTTTCCGTTTCCGGATTCGGATTCGCCGGCAGCACGCAACCGTTGGGCGGGGCTGGTGCGGCGGCGCTGAATCCGCCGCGGCCACCGCCATGCGAAGTGCCGGGGAAGAAATATCGTCGTACGTTGGACGGAAGTGGGATATCTTTTTTCGCGTCCGTACCGACCAGGTTTGGCGATTCCCGCAGATACCAGAACTCGAGCGCACCGAACGTTTCCATGACCTTCGGACACGTATTGCTGGCTTTGCAACGATCCAGCAGGCCGGCCGTCGGCCGATGGCGGACAGTGTCCGGATAATCGCTCCACCACAGCACGGCTTCGCTGCCGGGCTGATCTGGTCCGGCGGCTCCGCCCGCGACGGCAAACCGCAAATTCATCGCAAGTTGCCGCGCCGCGATATGCGGATTGACGCCGTCCCAGACGATCCGGCCGGATTCATCCTGGTTGAATCCGAGGTGAATGAAACTGCGAATGAAATTCCCTGACTGTGAGTTGCCCCGGCTCAGCGCCCATTTGATCTGCTTCGCGATCGGATTCGGCGCGCCCGTATCGTCCTTTTCGGAATAGCGCAGAAACGAGTTCAGATCGCGAGTAGCGGCGAAGCCCAGACCCAGCACCAGCGGATCTTTGGCCGTGTAAACCACCACATACTCGGATGCCGGGTCGAAACCGTTTTTCAGGCAGATCTTCGACGCGTCCGGTGTTCCCGGAAACGGAATCTTCGTGCAATCCGCGAACGCCCAGTCGGCGCTCGGGACTGCGGCGCCGGGCGAGCGCCAGGAGGTCCGTCGGGTCAGGGTTGCTTTCTTCGTATCGAGCGTCAAAGGCCGCTGGTACGTCAACGCGACATAGGGCGCCGTCCCGAGATCGATCGTATTTGTCTCCGGCGGCGCGTTGATGATCCGTTCCGCCACTGGACCCGTGAGGGGCGATCCGTCGCCGTTTCGCGCCACGGGAACACTGATCGTCTGCAGCCCGGGTTTCGGTGTGAGGTCCCCCTGCCATCCGCTGACCACGCTGACGTCGCCTTCTTCCGAGACCACCGGAGCGCCGTTGCCCCGGTTGGGGACGCTGTAGAAGAGAATCCCGCTCGATTTCGACATGTCGACAGGTTTCGTCAGCGCGAAGGTACCCGAGTACTCAACCATGCCGCGGGCGTTCCGCGGCGCAAACTGACTATCGGTAATGATCGCGTTATGCGGATCTTTGGGATCGACCTCGCCGAAGAAGTGCCCGCTCAGAGTCTCATGCTGGCCCGTCTTTCCAGCGGGCTCCCGGTGCTCGACTACCAGACGTGTGACGCGCGCGTCCGCGGCGGAGACACAGAGGAAGAGGGCAGCCGCGGCGCCGATCCGATTGAACATGCCGGACATTATAAGTCGATCCCGAGGAACATTCTTCTTCTTTCCGGGTTTAAACTCTCTGGAGAGACGATCGCATGAGACATCGTGTTGCCGGTTTCGCCGCTGGCGTCCTTTTGGCCTTGAGCGCATTCGGGCAAAACTCCATCGCCGTGCAATCCGGGGCAGGCTTCAGCGGTTCAATGCATTTCGGCGCTCCGATGCCATTCGCCATGCGCGCCATCACTGGAGCGCCGTACTCAGCCGAGGAGGTGGTCGAGCAGGTGCAGACTCTGGCGGACGGCACTCACATCAGCCAGAAGCCCCTGTCCACGAAGGTTTATCGGGACTCTCTCGGCAGGACTCGAACCGAGAAACCGCTCTTCCGCGGCATGGCGGTCGAGGGAA
>DASZUZ010000485.1:0-11149 GCA_035547415.1 Bryobacteraceae bacterium
GGTCCGTGGCAATAATGACCCACCGATCCGTAACCGGATCTTTTCGGAGTTCAGGCATGCGTGAAAATCCACTATAGCGAGAGCTTCAGCGGAAACGCATCCGTCAGATGCCGGACCCTGTCGCCAGTGATGGCGAGGACGTCGAAGCGAGCTTTATCGGGATCCACGCCGGCTCGCCTCATGTAGTCTCTGGCGGCCCGGCGCAACGTCCGTATTTTTTCCTCGTCGACATCGCGTTCCGGAGCGTTCCATTCTCCAGAGACGCGCGACTTCACCTCGACGAATACAAGCGTTTCGCGCTGCCATGCCACGAGATCCAGTTCGCCGCCGCCCTGCGGAGGCCGCCAGTTGCGGGCGACTACGATGTAGCCGCTTCGCCGAAGATAACGATGAGCGATGTCCTCGCCACGCCGCCCGACGTCAGCGTGGCGCCGGTACCGCAGGAGGTCGGCGAATCTGTACAGGGGGGCCAACGGGTTCAAGCTCGAACTCCATCGCTTTGCCGCGGATCACATAGCAGAGATAAAACTCCCAGAATTTGCGGAAGCGCGTAAAACGGTTGACCAGAAATTCGAACCCGAGCCATCTCCAGAGAGATAGTAGTTTGACCCGGACGGAAATCTCACGGAACTTCGCTTCGGTGTAGTAGCCGAAGCCGCCATGCTTCTCTCCGAAATAGCGGAATGAAAAGCTGTTGAGATGGTGTTTATGGGTGGGGTCGCAGAAAGAACTGTAATCGGTGTAATGCGGGGTCTCGATGCGGACCCGGCCACCCGGGCGCACCAGGCGGTGGAACTCTTCCATGGTCCGCACGACGTCGGTTACGTGCTCGATAACGTGGATTGCGCGGAGGCCATCGAACGTGCGATCGGCGAAAGGCCAGGGAAAGCGGTCCAGATCGCAGATCACATCCGCCGCGCTCGCGGAGTTGTAATCGATGCCGATGGAGCCCGGATATTTGCGAATGCCGCAGCCAACGTCGAGGATTTTTAAGGGCGCATTACCTGCTGGAAGCAACTCTCCAGCGTATCAAGCGCGAAAGTCGCCTGATCCCTGTCAATGACGAGAGGAGGGCTCAGCCGGATGGTGTTCTCCCCTGCCCCGAGGATGAGTAATCCGCGCTCAAAGGCGAGGTTCACGATCCGATCGCGCTCCTCCGGCGCCCTTTCCTTCGTCGCCTGATCGCGCACGAGTTCAATACCGAGCATCAGGCCGAGTCCACGCACATCCCCCACAATGGGGAAACGGCGCGGCCACTCGCGCATGCGGTCCATCATGAAGGCGCCCACGCGCGCAGCGTTGTCGATCAGTTCGCGTTCGAGCAGTTGAATGGTCACGAGCGAAGCTTCGACGGAGATGGGGTTTCCACCGAACGTGGACGCATGCGAACCGGGCGGCCATGTCATGAGTTCCGCGCGCGCAATCATGGCCCCGAGAGGCATTCCGCTCGCGATCCCCTTGGCCGCGGCCAGGATATCGGGAGTGGCGTCGAAATGATCGGCACCCCACATGCGGCCGGTGCGGCCCATGCCTGACTGCACCTCATCGAAGACGAGCAGGATGCCGTGCCGGTGGGCAATGGCGCGCAGTTCATCGATAAACTTCCTCGGAGGCACGATGTAGCCGGCTTCACCCTGCACGGGCTCGAGCACGATCGCGGCGGTTTCGTCGGCCGGCAGGATGGTCTTCAGCAGAGTGTCTTCAATGACTTTGGCGCACTCGGTATTGCAGGTGGCCGGTGTCTTGTTGTAGGCGCACCGGTAGCAATACGCGTAGGGCACATGGAAAACGCCGGGAAGGAAAGGACCGAAGCCGCGACGCTGCACGGGGCGGCGTCCGGTGAGCGAGAGGGATCCCATGGTGCGGCCGTGAAAAGCTCCGGTAAAGGCAATGAATTTGTCGCGACCGGTAACGTATTTCGCGAGCTTGAGAGCAGCTTCCATCGCTTCCGTTCCGGAATTGCCGAAGTAGACGCGCCGCTGAACACCGCCGGGCGCGATCCGGGCAAGCGTTTCCGCGAGTTCCACCAGATTGGGGTAGTAGAAGTCGGTACCCGACATGTGGATGAGAGTGGCGGCCTGACGCTGGATAGCGCTGACGACCTCCGGATGGCAATGCCCCGTCGCGACGACGGCGATGCCCGCGTTGAAATCCAGATAGCGATTGCCGTCAACATCTTCGACAATCGCGCCTTCGCCCCGCTTCACGACGAGCGGGTAGCCGCGGGTGTAAGAAGGCGACGTGACGCGCTCATCGCGTTCGATGATGGCGCGCGCGATCGGCCCGACCATAAGTCACTCCTTGAAATGCGCTGAAGAGGGAAGAGAAAGAACGCCGAAGAGAAAGAACGCCGAAAGGAAGGCGTCAGTCGGAGCCGAACAGGCTGGGGCGAGCTGCGGCGGGAGCCACAGGATTCATATCCCGATTATACGGCGATTTTCAGGGCGTGACGGCCGCACTCACCGCTCGGCGGCGAGCGGCTGAGTCGAGGATGTTTCGGAGATCTCTTCGCGGGTTTCGCGAGGCAGCAACAGAATGGAAATGGCGCCGACGATGGCAATGCCGAGCACCACTTCCATGGGAACGGCATAGCTCCCGAAATGTTCGCGCAGCAGGGCCACTCCGTTCGGAACCCACGTCTGTCCGATCGTGTTGACCGGCAGAATGATCGCCATGGAGCGGGCGAGCGAGTTCACGCCGAACTGCTTCGCCGCCATCAGCGGAATCAGCATGTAATCGGCTCCCATGGCAAACCCGAACACGATGGAGAAGACGTAGGGATTGCCGGACGGGTGCACGGAAAGCAGCAGCGGGATGCTGGCGGCGACGACAAAGTACGTCACGGTCATGACATGCTTCATCGGGAACATATCGGCGAACTTACCGATCAGGAGGCGTCCGATGATGCTCGACCAGAGAATCCAGCGAGTGGCTTCACCCCAGGTCGCATCGCGCAGCGCCTGATCGGCGAACCCCTGATCCCGGAACACGAGCTTCATGTGCTGGTTGATCGCCCCGATGGATCCGATGGAGCAGAAGCTGCCGATGAGCAGCAACCAGAAAGGCCACTGGCGCAGAAGATAGCCGAACGTTCGCGGCTCGATGCGCTGGTCCGGCGCCGGCTCGAGAGCGCCATCGGCGAACTGGCCGATTTCGGCGGGACGGTCCTTCAGCATGAAGAGCGCGAAGGGCCAGGAAAGAAACATGATGCAGCCGATGACGAGCAGCGCTGTCCGGAAGGAGTAGTGCTGCGTCACCGGCTGAATGAGCCAGGGCCCGGCGGCGCCGACGAGTCCCACACCGACGTACACGATGCCCATCGCCATGCCCCGATTGCGCTTGAACCAGTGGGAAACGATGATCTGGTGCGGAATGGGGCCGGAGAGAATATACCCGAAGGTATAGATAAACCACAGAAAGTAATAGAAGTAGATATCGCCGCTCATGCGGCTGAAGCCGAGGAAGGAGAGGAAGGTGAAGAAGGTTCCTGCCACTATGAGCTTGCGCGGGCTGAAGCGCGGGACGAGAACGGGACCGACCCACAGGGTCAGCAACGCGGCGAGCGGAAAGCCGAGCGTGATGTCGTGGAGGGGCCAGTGGAACGTCTTCAGGTAGTAGTCATAGAAGAACGGCATGTTGTAGTAGGGCAAGCCGACCGCTATGCCGAACGTCAGAAACGCCGCCGCTATGATCCAGTTACCGTAGAAGCTCCTGCGCATGTGCAACTAATCTATCACTCGGAAGCGAAGAAGCGGACTGCGGAATGTCCCGGGGCCATCCCCTATTCGCGGGATTTCAATTCCGGAAAAGGCCCAGTAAAATGTCCACATAGCCGTATGTGGTGTGTTACTATCTCGAGCTTTCTCACCGGCGAGGTCCTTCGCCGGGAATATTTCGATTCGAGAACCGCTGCGGAAATTCGTGGCTTTCAGATCGACGCCTTGCCGGCCGCGCCGTCGGATCACTGGTCAATTGCGATCGACCTGATCCATTAAGCCGAGGCGGCGGAAGATTTACCGTGAGCGGCGCATTGATGGCGTTCGAGGGTGTCGCGTAATTCTTCCCGCTCGCGCTTGATCGAGCCGAGGTCCACAGCGCGTCGCCGCATGGCCGGCTCGTCATTTCCGTACTGAGCGATTCTCAGATCCCCTTCCAGCCGAAACCACTGAATGGTGGCGGATTCGTATGCACAGGCGAGCCGCTGGCACTCCGCGCACCCTTCCACAGGGTTCAATTGAATAGCCCCGTAAACATCGCTTTTTATCGTATCCGGGAAATAAGAGTCCGGTATCAGATTTTGTAATTTTAATGTAAGCTTCGTTTTAGTACCTGCAGGACGTCCAGATCACGTAATTCGGCGGAATTTCCACTATCCGACTGGCCGAAACGAGCGGATCCGAAGACCGGCGGCATTGAGATGCGCATAGCGCCCGCCCCTCGCGATAAACTTCGTGGACGGAACTGTTTCGATGAAGCCAATCCGCCGTGTCGCCGTCCTTGGCGCGGGAACCATGGGATCCCGCATCGCCGCGCATTTCGCGAATGCGCAAGTGCCTTCCCTGCTGCTCGACCTGGATGAGGCGACAGCGCGGAAAGGCATAGAGGCCGCGCTGAAGAGCAGGCCGGGCGCGTTCTTCACCTCCGATGCCACCCGCCTGATCACAACGGGCGGCTTTGAAAACGATCTCGAAAAGGTGAAGGATTGCGACTGGGTGATCGAAGCGGTCTCGGAAGACCTCGCGATCAAGCGTGCGCTCCATGAAAAGGTCGCGCTCCATCGCGCGCCGGGCACGATCGTCTCGACGAATACCAGCGGCATTCCGCTGGGGCGGATTGCGGAGGGCCATTCGCAGGAATTCCGTGCGCACTTTCTGGGCACGCATTTTTTTAATCCGCCGCGTTATCTCCATCTGGCGGAGCTGATTCCGGGGCCGGATACCGATCCCGAAGTTTTCCGCTTCATCGCGGAGTTTTGCGATCTTCATCTCGGGAAAGGCGTGGTGCCGTGCAAGGATACGCCGAATTTCATCGCAAACCGCATCGGTTCTTTTTTCGGTTCGACCATCCAGAGGCTCACCGTCGAAATGGATTTATCCATCGAAGAGGTGGACGCTCTGACCGGCCCCCTCATCGGGCTGCCGAAAAGCGCGAGTTACCGACTGCTCGACATCGTGGGCCTGGATGTGTGGGCGCACGTGACAAAAAATCTGTATGACGCCGTGCCGGGGGACCCGTTCCGGGAGCGGTTCACGATGCAGCCGTTCCTGATGGAGATGATCGGGCGCGGATGGCTGGGCGAGAAGCGCGGACAGGGCTGCTATAAGCGGGTGGGGAAAGATCGTGAAATCCATGCGATCGACTGGAAGACGCTCGAATATCACCCGGCCAATAAGCCTCGCTTCGCGTCTCTCGAAGCGATCCGGAACCTGGAACCGCTGGCCGAGCGGCTGAAAGCGCTGGTCGGGCTCGACGATAAAGCCGGCCGGTTCCTGTGGCAGTCGCTGAGCGATCACGTGGTTTACGCGGCCACCATGATTCCCGAGATCTCCGACCGCATCGTGGAGGTGGACCGCGCGATGCGATGGGGATACGCGAACGCGCTGGGGCCGTTCGAGCTGTGGGACGCGCTGGGATTCGAACCGACAGCGAGGCGAATCGAGGCAGAAGGGCGCGCGCTGCCGGACAACGTGCGGCGCATGCTTTCGTCGGGCGTGAAATCGTTTTATCGCGCCGCGGATGCGGACCGGGAGCCTCGCACCGAGTATTTCGATCTTGCGGGAAGCGGCGATTACCGGGCGATCGAGCCGCAGCCCGGGGTTCTGGTATTGTCCGAACTCAAGCGCGCGCGCGGCGTGGTGAAGCAGAACGCGGGCGCTTCGCTGATCGATCTGGGGGACGGCGTCCTGTGCTGCGAGTTTCACAGCAAGATGAACTCGCTGGGTGACGACGTATTCCAGATGCTGCGCGCCGGGCTCGCCCAGCTCGAGACGAATTTCGACGCGATGGTCATCGGCAACCAGGGCGAGAACTTCTCCGTGGGGGCCAACCTGATGATGGTGCTGCTGGCGGCTCAGGACGAGGAGTGGGATGAACTGAACGCGGCCATTCACCGCTATCAGCAACTGAATATGGCTTTGAAATACGCGGCGAAACCGGTTGTCGCGGCGCCGTTCGGGATGGCGCTGGGCGGTGGATGCGAGACGCCGATGCACTGCACGCGGATTCAGGCTTCGGCGGAGTTGTATATGGGGCTGGTGGAAGTGGGCGTCGGGCTCATTCCCGCCGGGGGCGGATGCACAGAGATGCTTATCCGCTCGCGCGATATCAGGAAGGTGTTCGAGCAGATCGGGTGGGGCAAGGTGTCAACGAGCGCGGCCGAGGCGCGCCAGTTCCGGTATCTCCGGGACGGAGACGGAATCTCGATGAACCCGGAAAGGCTGCTTGACGATGCGAAGCAACTGGCTCTTTCGCTTGTGCCAGGCTATGCGCCCGGCGCGCCGCGCGCCGATATCACGGTGTCGGGCGATGAAGGGTTCGCGCTGATGAAGATGGGCGTGTGGATGGCCCGGCAGGGCGGATATATTTCGGATCACGATGCGGCGATCGGCGAGAAGCTGGCGTACGTTCTCAGCGGGGGACGCCTCACGGGAACGCCTCAGGTTTCCGAGCAGTATCTGCTGGATCTCGAGCGGGAAGCGTTTCTGAGCCTGTGTGGACGGCGCGAAACACAGGCGCGGATGCAACACATGCTGAAGACCGGCAAATCGCTTCGGAACTGACGACCGCTATCGTTCCGCGAGATAGTGAATGTCGAACTTGCGGTTCGTGATGAAGAGAACTGTGACATCGGCTTCGGCCGTTGCGCCATGTTCCATCTCGATTCCGGCCGGGAACCAGACAAAAGAGCCGGGGCCGAAGCTCGCCTCGTGCGTGACGAGCGTTCCTTCGAGAACGTACATGCCGTGGGCGCAGGTGTGGACGTGGCGGGAATTGATGACGCCGGCGGGATAACGGACCAGACGGATTTCGGCTCCGGTCTCGGGATCTTCGACCAGATTCTTGCGGTAAAGCATTTTGCCCAAGTGGTCGTTCCAGCGCTCCTCCCAGGGAAGCGCGTTGCTGTCGATGGCCGTGATCCGGTCGGTGCGCATGCGGAAGCCAGTATATCGGGCGAGTTGCGCCGCGCAATCTGATGGCGGCGAGGATGCGCGCCACAGGCTTCTCCGCAATTGACGTGAGAATTTCGTTCCGATCTGGCACTATCTCCGCACGGGATGAAGCTGGATCATTGGGTGGCGAGCCTTGTCGTCCCCCTTGCGCTTTGGGTGCTGCTCAACGGCATCGATGACCTGCTCATCGATTTTTCGGCAATAGCCGGCTACATCCGCCAGGCGTTCTCATCCGATCCCAACCACACCATTCCCACCGAGGAACAACTCGACTCGGCGCCACCTCGCCTGATGGCTGTCTTCGTCGCGCTCTGGAAAGAGCACCGGGTCATCCAGAAGATGATCGAGAACAATGTCACCAGACTGAATTATCCGCGATTCGAGTTCTTCATCGGCGCTTATCCGAATGACGGGCCGACGCTCGCGGCGGTGCGCGAGGCCATGAAGCGCTTTCCGCACGTTCACCTCTCGGTCTGTCCGCACGATGGCCCGACGTCTAAAGCGGATTGCCTCAACTGGATCTACCAGCGGATGCTGCTCTTCGAAGAGGAGAACGGCGTTCGCTTCGACATGATCCTCACGCACGACGCCGAAGATCTGATCGACCCGGACGCGCTCCGCTGGATCAACTACTACGCGCAGTGGAACGACATGGTCCAGATTCCGGTTCTGGCCTTGCCGAAACCGGTCGGCGAGCTGAGCTACGGGGTCTATTGCGATGAATTCGCCGAATACCAGTTCAAAGACATGGTCGCGAGGCAGATGCTCGGAGGGTTCATCCCGTCGAATGGCGTGGGAACCGGGTTCTCGCGCCGGGCACTCGAAAAGCTGGCCGAACACCACCAGAACCGGATCTTTGAACCGGGGTGCCTTACAGAGGATTACGAGAACGGCTTTCGGGTCCGGCGGCTCGGATTCCGGCAGAAGTTCATTCCGATCCAGATACGCCATGGGCGCCCGATCGCCACACGCGAATACTTCCCGCATGAGTTTGGCGCCGCGGTCCGCCAGCGGTCGCGGTGGGTGCTCGGGATCACGCTGCAATCCTGGGATTTCCATTCGGCACAGGAGACAATCCAGCATCTCTACTGGTTCTGGCGCGATCGCAAGGGACTTGCCGGGAATCTGGTGACGCCGCTGACGAACATCGTGTTCGCTTACGGGGCGACGACCTGGGCGTGGGCTCGCATAACCCATCAGGATTGGGGGTTCGCGCGCGAGACAGCCTCGTTTTCAGCGGCCTGGGTCACCGGGCTCGGCCTCCAGGCCATGCACACAGCGATCCGCTGCTGGTGCTCACAGCGGATTTACGGATGGCGATTCGCCTGCGCCGTGCCGTTGCGGGTCGTAGTGGGCAACTGGATCAACTGCCTGGCCACATCGCGCGCGCTCTGGACTTACGGGATCGCCCGGATCCGCAAGCGTCCGCTGCGATGGGTCAAGACGGAACATGCTTACCCCAACCGCGCGGCGCTGATGACGGATCGGAAGAAGATCGGGGAAATTCTTGCGGGCTCGGAGTGGATTACGGCCGCGCAGCTTGAAGCCGCCGTCGCGAGCAAGCCCGAGCACCGGCGTCTGGGCGAGCATCTGATGGATCTGGGCCTGATCTCGGAGGAAGATCTGTACACCGCGCTCAGTCTGCAGAACGGTTTGCCTCTGGGGAAGCCCGATCCCGAATCCGTTTCCATCCCGATTACGCGCTCCGTGCCGGTCTCGGTGGCCCGTAAGTGGCGCGTCCTGCCGTTCCGCGTGGCGGCGGGCGAACTGCATCTTGCGGGCTCGGATCTTCCGGGCGAAGATATGCAAAACGATCTGCGCCGATTCAGTTCTCTCGAACTCCGCTTCCATCTGGTGACGCCGAGCGACTACGAAGAGCTCGCGCGGCAGTATCTTGGTTAAGTGAGTACCGCCACGCGCACGGATCCGCTGAACTATCTTGGCGAGCAGATCGAGGAGTGGAAGCGAGCCGGAACCTGGCAGCGACTTCGCATTCTTCAGGGACCGAGCGCGGCCGAGTCCCGTTTCGACGGCAAAGAGGTCATCAACCTCGCGTCAAACAACTACCTGGGCCTGACCACGCACCCGAAGCTGATCGAAGCGGCGATCGAGGCCACGCGGAAGTACGGCGCGGGATCGGGCGCGGTGCGCACCATCGCGGGCACGATGGACCTGCACATGGAACTCGAGCGCCGGATCGCGCGATTCAAGAACGTCGAAGCGTGCGTGGTCTTCCAGTCCGGATTCGCGGCCAACGCCGGCACTGTGTCCGCCGTACTCACGCCGGACGACCACATCATTTCCGATCAGTTCAATCATGCGAGCATCATCGATGGCGCGCGATTGTCGAAGGCGAAGATTCATGTTTTCCCGCACAAGGACTGCGCGGCCGCCGGGAGAATTCTCGACGAACTGGACGGCGCGCCGGGACGTAAGCTCCTGATCACCGACGGCGTGTTTTCAATGGACGGCGACATCGGGCCGTTGCCGGAACTGGCTGCTCTGGCCGAAAAACACGGCGCCATCATGATGGTGGATGACGCCCACGCGTCGGGCGTGCTGGGCCGCAACGGGCGCGGCACGATCGATCATTTCAACCTGCACGGCCGTGTCGACATCCAGGTGGGAACTCTGTCGAAGGCGATCGGGGTACTGGGCGGGTACGTGTGCGGGACGAAGAATCTGATCGAATTTCTGTATCACCGGGCGCGTCCGTTTCTCTTCTCCACATCTCATCCCCCGGCCGTCGCGGCGGCGTGTCTGGCTGCGTTCGATATCCTCGAAAACGAACCGGAGCGCAGTGAGCAGCTCTGGGCGAATACGCGGTATTTCAAGAACGGGCTGACCGAAAGCGGGTTCGATACCGGCGTCAGCGAGACGCCGATCACGCCAGTCATCGTGGGGGAAGCGGCGAAGGCGCACCAGCTTTCCGATGAGCTGTTTAAAGAAGGCGTGCTCGCCACCGGAATCGGCTTTCCGACTGTGGCGAAGGACAAGGCGCGCGTCCGCACGATCGTCAATGCGACCCACACGCGGGCACAACTGGACCGGGCGCTGGAGGCATTTCGCGCGGCCGGCAGGCGACTCGCCATTCTCTGAGGCGCCGAATCAGGCGGTCGCTCAGAACGGAAGCGCGGAAACCATGCCGATATGTTCCTTCGTTCTACGTAATCTCCCTGGTAAGAGGAATTAACTATTTATAGTATCCCTCGGATATCGAATGTATTTATCATTACTATTGTAAGGAAAGTCGCACAAAAATCGACCGACTGAAACTGCTCTCTCAGATCGTCAGGCAAATCAGCCGCCGCCATTCGCACAGTTCCGCGACCGGCATTTCGGAACGATTGGCACGCGAATCCCAGGTAATGAAAATCATTTCAACCCGCTACAGCGTCCCGCGCGCTTGCGCCGTGCTGGCGCTGAACATTCTGATAATTCCGGCGAATGCCGCCGGACTGCACACGGCGGGCAATCAGGGTTCCATTTCTCCGGCCGAAGCCATCACCGTGGTGACAACCGAAATTGCGCGGATTCCGGAACCGTCCGTTTTCATGCTGGCCGGCTTGGGGCTGCTGGGGATTGGCGTCCTCGGGCGCGGCAAATCCGGTCAGGACTGAAGCCGGGACGCGACGATGGCGGCGGGCTAAATCTCTTCGACCGGAAACGTCGGAATGGGTTCAGGTTCGGGCGAAGGATCGGGATCCGGCATCGGATGGGGATGCGGCGTCGGCTCCGGTTCTCGCGCCAGCACGGGATGCACGGGCTCATCGGAATACAACGCAATTTCGCAACCGCAGCAATCACTGCAGCAGCCGCATTTCTCGCAGAGATGGTTTCCGCAAGTATCTTTCGTGCAATTCACGCAGATTCGAGTCGATGTTTCTTCGCAGATGCTGCAGGAAAAAGGCATGGGATTTATCCTTAATTATCAGGGACGCGACGTCTTCGGAGTAGCCGCGGGTTCGCGCGAGAGGGTC
>DASZUZ010000486.1:0-3414 GCA_035547415.1 Bryobacteraceae bacterium
GCCCCGGCCGTGGTCGCCGATCAGCTGGTGAATCACTTGCCCGAACTGGCCGTAGTTTTCACGGCCCACGTGCTCCAGCATCCCAACCGAGAGGAAAGCGTCGAACCGGCCGGAGGCGTTGCGGTAATCGTCCTCGACAAACTCCACGCGATCCTGCAGACCCTCTTCGCGCGCGCGCTGTTGCGCGTGCCGGATCTGCTCGCGCGAGATGTTGAATGCTTTCACTCGAACGCCATAATTTCGGGCCATGTAAAGAGCCAGAGACCCCCACCCGCAACCCGCTTCCGCGACCGTTTCTCCGGGCCGGAGCCGCAGTTTGCGGCAGATGTATTCCATCTTGGCCGTCTGCGCTTCCTCGAGCGTCGTGGATGCCGAGGGGAAGTAAGCGCACGTGTACACGAGTTCAGGATCGAGCCAGAGCCGGTAGAAATCGTTCCCGAGGTCATAATGCGAGTGGATGTTATTCCGTGAGCCCTCGAGCGTGTTCGCCTGCCACTTGTCGGTCCATTGCGAAACCAGACGCGAATACCATGCGGGACGCCAGTGTGCATCTCCCATCGACGCATAGACGGTTTCGAGCAAGCCCGTCAGATCGCCAGTCACCCGGATACGGCCATCAATCCAGGCTTCACCGAAAGCTATCTCCGCGTCGAGCACGAGTTGCGCGAGAGTCCGCAGATCGCGGATCCACACGGTGAATCGGGGAACCACATCCGGTGGCGAGGCGACGGCTCCGCTGCCGAGCACAACGCGGACAGGCGCCGGACCGATACGGTTCCATATCAGGGGAAGCAGTCGCTTTTCGAGCCACGAATGACTCCCCGTTGACTCAGCGCTGTGGGTAAGAGAGGACTTCGTTGCCAGCATCGTGACACCCGGAATGGGCGCGTTAAACCAGGGATTCAACTATTGACGCACAGCTTTAGCATCCGCGCTTCCATATTTATATGAACCTGGCGGTCCGGCGTGTTATACGTTCCACCGCCACAGTGAGCTTCGTTCTTCCACTCACGCGCCCGCCGGCCACTCCAGATCCAGCCGGTTGTCATCCCGTAGTTTCGTCCGGATGCCGAACTGCTGCCCTTCGCGATCGAGAGTCTCACTGAGCCACCGGGCATCGGCCCGGCTGGCAGAACGCAAACGAAATTGACGAATCTCGAACGGAGTCATCTCGAGCCGCACGAGATTTCGCGTCGCCGCATCCAGCGTGACGAAGTACATGAGGACCAGATGCGATCGGAATTCTTCGAAGCCGGCGATGCCTTCATAGTCATTGAGAAAGTCCCCGCATCCGTACAGGATCGGCTTGTTTCTATAGACCTCGATGGCCTTTGGGTGATGCGAGGAATGGCCGTGAATGATATCGGCCGCGCCCGCATCGATCAGGCGATGCGCGAACGACCTCTGACCTCGGTGAATTTCATAACCCCAATTCCCACCCCAATGGAGAGAAACGATCGCGATGTCGCCGGGCCGCCTGACGGCACTGATTTCCGCGGCGACATTGTCTGCCGTGTCATCCGACAGGTTCGGGAGCAGCGCGATGCCGGGGGCAGTGTCTGTCGCGCCCCAATCGGACGGCACTCCGCTGTCGCCGGTCGCGAACGCGAAGACAAGGATTCCTTCCCTCGCGCAGGGACGCACGGCTTCGATCCGGTTCATGCCGGCGCCAGCCGTTCCGATGCCGGCGGTCTTCAGGCTGAGCAGTGTTTCCCGCAGCCCGGCGCGGCCCCAGTCGAGCACGTGATTGTTGGCAAGAACGCAGCAGTCGATCTTCGCCGCCGCGAGGCAGGGCGTATTGGCCGCATTCATCCGGTAATTAATACCCTTCGGAACCCAGCCTTCACTGGCCGTGATGCTTGTTTCCAGATTGATGATCCGCGCCGCCGGCGACACGGATTCCAGCTCAGCCAGCGCATCCCCCCAGATATAAGAGAAATTCACGGCTTTCGGGATCGTCCCTGTGCTCCTCCGCGCCATATCGACATATTCGATAGCGGAATTGACGTAGCATTCGTGGAGCTCCGGCTTTGAAGGGCAGGGCAGGATCTGGTCGATTCCCCGGCCCGTCATGACATCGCCGCAGAGAAACACGGTGTGCACTGAAGACGACTGAACAGCAATGGACGGCCCAGTCCCCATCGAATCCGACCGGTGAGACCTGATCCCAACATGGCAACGTGTTTGCGACAGACAGATTCGGATGGTGTACGTTATGACGAGCCTGCAAAAAATATTCGCGAAGGAAGTCCTGATTCGTCTGACGGACGACGGCTTCACTTCGACTGTCAGCTATTGCGGCGTCTACCGGAGATCCACGGCGTGGAACACGCGCGGCTCCGATGCGTCCGATGAAATCGAGCATGCGCGCCGGGCTCGCCAGGGGCATGTCCAGTCGCATGAAATCGGAATCGACAAATTGGAAGGTGGGGACTGACGGTTTGCTTCGCGCGACTCCGTCTCAACCCGCGGCTGCATAGTGCTCCCGCGGCAGAAAACGCTGGAACCAGCTTCTGGCCAGCGCCGCGACGCGGTTCACAGCCTTCTCATTCTGCAGAGGATCGCCCCCGCTTCCTTCGATCACTTCAAGTCTCGCCAGAGTTTCGCCCGGCAACTGCGCGATCGAGGACCGGTGCAGGCTGATCAGAGCCGGGTCGTCGGCGCCGACGATGAACAGCGAAGGCGCGGCAATCTCACAGAGAAAGGATTCGGCAAGATCCAGTCGCGCTCCCGATAAGACAACAGCCTTGACCACCTCCGGTCGTTTGGCGGCCGCGATCAGGGCGGCCGCGGCTCCCAGTCCGGCGCCGAAATAACCGAGCCGCATTTCCCGCAGGCCCGGCTGCATGGCGATCCAGTCCGTTACCGTTACGACTCGCTGTTCCAGTTCCAGAAGGTCCAGGTCGGAATCGGGTATTCCGTTGTCGCGGCCCGACACCGCCGCGTGATCTTCGAACAGGTCCGCAAGAACCGTTGCCAGGCCACCCGCATTCAGTACTTCCGCCACCCGCCGGTGCGATGGCGTCTGCCTGCCGCCGCCGATGCCGTCGCCAAATACCACCACGCCCTGCGCTTTGTCAGGAATCGAGAGGTCCGTCGGCAATTTCGTGTCGATGGCCCGGATGCTGGCGGTACTCTGTCTGATCCGGGGACGCATGCTGACTCTCATGAGGAAGATCTCCGCAGATGGTGTGCCAGCTTCTGCCGGCGCTCCCGGAAGGCGCCCGGCGAGTCCTGGACACCGAACTCTATTCCACGCCGCCGCATCCGCCAGCGCGGAAGCGGCGCTCGGAGTTCGGGTCCGTTTCGCCCTTGCGCGCGAGACGATCTACCTCCTCCCGAAGAGTGGAAAGTGGTATCGGCTTGCTGACGTAGCCATCGAATCCCGCTGTCATCGCGCGTTGACGATCGCTC